>NZ_SCND01000459.1:0-4088 GCF_005503585.1 Pseudomonas sp. 2VD | reverse complement strand
CCCGGCGCCAGTCCGGAGACTCCCGGACCCAGCGCGGCGACCACTCCGGCGCCTTCCAGGCCGAGGCCGGACGGCAGCGGAATCGGTACCGCTCCCGAGCGCTGGCCGAGGTCCAGCGGATTGACGCCGATGGCGGCCTGCTCCAGCCAGACCTCGCCGGGGCCCGGTTGCTGCGCCCGGACTTGCTCCAGGCGCAGGACCTCGGGGCCTCCGTTTGCGTTGAGGGTGATGCGACTGGGCATGGCGGTCTCCTTGGCTGCGTTCGTCGTTCCGGCAGTCTAATGAAGCATCCGGGGATGACCAGGTAGGTTCTTTGCAGTTGATTGCTGCACCGCATGCAGTAGTGAGACGGTGCTCCGAGGTGACCGAAAGTCGTGTTTCCGTATCGACAGGATTCGCCTAGTGTAAGGCGGCAGCCTGGACGGCCATGGTCCCTGTGGTCGCCGGGATCATTTCGGGAGAGTCCCATGACGGCACCTTTCAAGGATCATTTCTCCACGGGTTCGGCGAACTACGCCGCACATCGTCCGACCTACCCGGCGCGGCTGGTCGACGAGCTGGCCGCGCTCTGCCCCGGCACCCGCCTGGCCCTGGACTGCGGCTGCGGCACCGGACAGCTCACGGTGCTGTTGGCCGAGCGTTTCGAACGGGTGGTCGGTACCGACGCCAGCGCCGCGCAGATCGACAAGGTGCAGGCTCGCGAGCGGGTCGAGTATCGCGTGGCCCTGGCCGAGGACAGCGGGCTGGCGGCGGCCAGCGCTGACCTGGTGACGGTCGCCCAGGCCGCCCACTGGCTGGACCTGCCGCGCTTCTACGAGGAAGTCCGGCGTGTGGCCCGTGCGGACGCCATCCTGGCTCTGGTTACCTATGGCGTATTGCATGTCGACGGCCCCATGGAACCGCTGGTCCAGCACTTCTACCACCAGGTCGTCGGCCCCTACTGGCCTGCCGAGCGGCGCCACGTGGAGGAGGGCTACCGCAATCTGCCGTTCCCCTTCGAGGAGCGTCGCCTGCCGGACCTGGCCATCGAGGTGGCCTGGACCCTGGACGAACTGCTGGGCTATGTCGGTACCTGGTCGGCGGTGAAGGAAGCCGGCAAGGCCCTTGGCCAGGATCCGGGCGCCGCGTTCGTCGATGAGCTGCGCGAAGCCTGGGGCGACCCGCAGACGCGCTATCGGGTCAGTTGGCCGCTGACGGTGCGCGCCGGGGTGATCCGCTGAGCCATCGGACGCAATCCGAAACTCAACCATGACGGCGGGGAGAGCGCCGATCGCGTCCGCCTGCCGTCTACGCAGGTCGCTGCAACCCCCTTGGCAGCCGCGGCGTCGCTTGAGCGCGGGCACAGGGGGCAGGTGGTGCGCCGAGTCGTATTCGTCGAACTCGCCATGCCGCCCCAGGGCGAGTCGGCGTGCAGGTTGCCAGTCCCTGGCGTACGGGGCGCTCAGTGCGTGCTTTCGTTTCACTGAGCCAGGTTTTCCAGCGCTATGAAGAAATCGCCCCGATTGCAGGATGAGTCTTGCTTTCGTCCCGGTTTCACTGCCGCTGGCTGCTGAATCGAGGGTGCACTCCGCGCAGTCCGGCCCCACACCTTGAGAGTCGTTGCCATTGCCGGGGTTACCCACGTGCTTTCCAGCAGGTACGGAGCCGATGGGAGATCGAGTTGGCGAGAGTGCCGGCTTGCTCCGGCCTTCTGAAGACTCTTCTTGAATCAGAAAAACCTTACGCCAGAAGTAGTGGGGGCTGATGGCCCTGCTCGCTTCGATCCTTCATGGTTAGCGGGTTCTGTTCTTCTTCGCCGTGGAGAGTTTTTCTGTGAGTGGTTCCCTCTTGGTACCGGCCAGTCTCGCCAGTCGCATCAGGCTCCTGCTGGTCATGACCCGGCGCGAGGTCGAACTGCGTTATCGCGACGCCATGTTGGGCCGCATCTGGATCATCGTCTCGCCGTTCCTGCTCTTGCTGATCTATACGTTTGTCTTCGGCTTTGTGCTGAAGTCGCGCTGGGGTGGAAGCCAGAGCACGCTTTCCTTCGCCTTGACCCTGTTTTCCGGACTCCTGCTGAACGGGATCCTCGCTGAAAGCCTGTCCAGGGCCCCGACTATCATCCAGGCCAACGCCAACTACGTGAAGAAGCTGGTTTTTCCCCTGGAGATACTCCCCCTCACACCGCTGCTGGCCGCATTCTTCAACGCCATGCTCGGCTACCTGGTGCTCTGTATCTTTCTTCTCTTCAGCGGCGTCGAGCCGGGCTGGCAACTGGTTCTGCTACCGCTTGCCCTGCTCCCCTTCCTGCTCTGCGTGACGGGGCTGGCGTGGTTCCTCGCGGGGCTCGGGGTCTATGTTCGCGACATAGGGCAGTTCGTCCAGTTTCTCCTGGTGCTTCTGCTATTCATCAGCCCGGTGTTCTATCCGCTGTCATCCTTGCCACCGGTAATGCAGCCCTACCTGTACCTCAATCCGCTGACGATCCCGGTGGAAATGGTCAGGGCGATCCTTTTCGATGCTCCCTATCCGACCCTTGAGGTCTTCAGCGTTTATTGCGTTGCGTCGCTGCTGGTCTGTTCATCGGGCTTCCTCTGGTTCCGTCGGGTACAGGAAGGTTTTGCAGATGTCCTCTGAGGCCGTTTCCCCGGGCCCGCAGGTGACGGCCGAGTGGATACCGCTGGGGCAGCGTTTGCTCGAACGCGGGTTGGTGAGCGGCCAGGAACTCGAGCGGGCGCTCGACCTGCAACGCCGGCTTGGCGGCCGCCTGGGAGGTATTCTCGTGCGTTCCGGAGCCATCTCGGAAAATACCCTCATGCAGGTGCTGGCGGAGCAACTGCGGTTGCCGCTGGTGGGGGACGACCTGCGGAAGCCGAGCGAAGAGTCCATCGCCGCATTCCTGCTCAGTACCCCGATCAATACCGACTGGTTCGTCGAAGAGCAACTGGTGGTCTGGGAGGAGGGCGAGCAACTGCTGTTCGCGGCGCGTGATCCGTTATCTCCTTCGATACGCGAAACCCTGGGCTATTTCTATCCGGAGCGCTCGATTCAAGCAGTGCTGTGCCGCTCCCAGGATCTGGACGGCTGGTTGGAGCACTCCCTGGACCTGGCCCGGCAAGGTGCGGATCGGCACGCCTACGGCAGCGAAGACATCCGCTACCTGCGGGAGCTGGCGGAGGAGGCGCCGGTAGTCGAACTCGTCAACAACGTGATGAGCCAGGCCATGGAAAAGCGCTCTTCGGATATTCACATCGAACCCCGGGAGTTCGACTTCCGTATCCGCTTCCGCGTCGACGGCGTCCTGCACGACCAACTGAGCCTTCCCCGCGAGCGATTCGCGGCGGTCGTCTCGCGGATCAAGCTGATCTCCGCCATCGACATCGCGGAGCGACGGTTGCCGCAGGATGGACGCATGAGCATCCGGGTCAGCGGTACGGAGCTCGACGTGCGGGTCTCCACCTTGCCAGGGGTGCATGGCGAATCGGTGGTCATGCGCCTGTTGCCGAAGGAGCGCGAGGGGTTGCGCCTGGACCGGCTCGGGATGCTCCCGGACCACTTGCGGAGGATGCGTGCATGGGTAGCGGAACCCCACGGCATCATCCTGGTGACCGGCCCCACCGGATCGGGCAAGTCCACGACGCTCTATGGCGCGCTGGAGGAAATCAATGATGGCGTGCGCAAGCTCATCAGCGTGGAAGATCCCGTGGAATACCAGGTGCCCAACATCACCCAGGTCCAGGTCCATGCCGACATCGGCCTGACCTTCGCTGCCGCCTTGCGCTCGATCCTGCGGCAGGATCCCGATGTGATCATGATCGGGGAGATACGCGACCTGGAGACGGCGGAGATCGCCGTACAGTCCTCGCTCACCGGTCACCTGGTGCTTTCGACCCTGCATACCAACGATGCGGTGAGTGCCTTCACGCGCTTGATCGACATGGGCGTGGAACCCTTCCTGGTGGCTTCGCCGGTGCGCGGTGTCCAGGCCCAGCGACTGGTGCGCAGGTTGTGCGCCCACTGCGCGGAACCTTGCGAGCCAACCCTTGCTGCGGCCGATCTGGCAGCGACCGAGGCGGCCACCGCGCGGCTGTTCCCGGGGCAGGCAGCGC
>NZ_SCND01000458.1:0-4099 GCF_005503585.1 Pseudomonas sp. 2VD | reverse complement strand
GGCACACCACAGCCCGCCGCCGTCGTCCATGGACCACGGAGCGAGCGGCGTCTTGGACGGCGACGACTATTTCGCCGCCAGCGCCTACTACGAGAACGAGCCCTCCCATGCGCCGTTCGACGCTGCGCCAGGCTATGGCGAGGCGCAACCGCGCAAGAGCTGGAACAAGGACAAGAAGCCCTGGGACGGCAAGAAGTGGGATGGCAAGAAGAAGTGGGACAAAGGCGGCCGCGGCGACTTCAAGGCTCCGCAACGAACGCCGGTCAGCGTGGAGTCCACCACCCTCAACGCCCTGCGCACCTTGCTGCATCATCCGCAGCTGGCCTTGAAGGTCGACGATGCGGGCACCCTCGCCAGGGAGCAGGATACCTACGCCCAGTTGCTGGTGTCCCTGCTGGAAGCCCTGCAGAAGAACCCGCGGCAGAGCTCGATGCAACTCATCGCGCGCTGGCACGGCACGCCCCAGGGCCGCCTGCTGCAGGCCCTGGGCGAGAAGGAGTGGCTGATCGTCCAGGAGAACCTTGAAAAGCAGTTCTTCGACACCATTACTAAACTCTCCGAGAGCCAGCGTTTCGGCGAGCGGGAGGAGCGTTTACGCAGCGTCATGCAGAAGAGCTACAGTGAACTGACCGATGAAGAGAAAGCCTTGCTCAGAGAGCACTACAGTGTTGCCGCTTCATCGCCTTCCCAGAGCTGAACTGGCGCCTCAGCCCAGGCATCAGGTATAATCCTCTGCTTATTTTTTGCCCGCCAAGACCTTCAGTGGATAGGGTGTTATGTCCGGAAAAGCGCAACAGCAATCTCGTCTGAAAGAGTTGATCGCCCGAGGCCGTGAGCAGGGATACCTGACTTACGCGGAGGTCAACGACCACCTGCCGGAGGATATTTCCGATCCGGAACAGGTGGAAGACATCATCCGCATGATCAACGACATGGGGATCAACGTATTCGAGACAGCCCCGGATGCGGATGCCCTGTTGCTGGCCGAGGCGGATACCGACGAAGCCGCAGCGGAAGAAGCCGCAGCGGCCCTGGCCGCGGTGGAAAGCGACATCGGTCGCACCACCGACCCGGTGCGCATGTACATGCGTGAAATGGGTACCGTGGAACTGCTGACCCGCGAAGGCGAGATCGAAATCGCCAAGCGCATCGAGGAAGGCATCCGCGAAGTGATGAGCGCCATCGCCCAGTTCCCGGGCACGGTGGACAGCATCCTGGCCGACTACAATCGCATCGTCGCCGAAGGCGGTCGCCTCTCCGATGTCCTCAGCGGCTATATCGATCCCGATGACGGCAGCCTGCCCGCCGAAGAGGTGGAGCCGGTCAACCTGAAGGACGATTCCGCCGACTCGAAAGAGAAGGACGACGAGGAAGAAGAAAGCGACGACAGCAGCGACAGCGACGACGAAGGCGACGGCGGTCCGGATCCGGAAGAAGCCCGCCTGCGTTTCACCGCGGTCTCCGAGCAGCTCGACAAGGCCAAGAAGGCCCTGAAGAAGCACGGTCGCGGCAGCAAGCAGGCCACCGCCGAACTCACCGGCCTGGCCGAGCTGTTCATGCCGATCAAGCTGGTGCCCAAGCAGTTCGACGCCCTGGTCGCCCGCGTGCGCTCCGCCCTGGAAGGCGTGCGCGCCCAGGAACGCGCCATCATGCAGCTCTGCGTGCGTGACGCGCGCATGCCGCGTGCCGACTTCCTGCGCCTGTTCCCGAACCACGAGACCGACGAGAAGTGGGTCGACAGCGTCCTGAAGAGCAAGCCGAAGTACGCCGAGGCCATCGAGCGCCTGCGCGACGACATCCTGCGCAACCAGCAGAAGCTGGCGGCCCTGGAAAGCGAGGTCGAGCTGACCGTCGCCGAGATCAAGGAAATCAACCGCGCGATGTCGATCGGCGAAGCCAAGGCTCGCCGGGCGAAGAAGGAAATGGTCGAGGCCAACCTGCGCCTGGTGATTTCCATCGCCAAGAAGTACACCAACCGCGGCCTGCAATTCCTCGACCTGATCCAGGAAGGCAACATCGGCCTGATGAAGGCGGTGGACAAGTTCGAATACCGTCGCGGCTACAAGTTCTCCACCTACGCCACCTGGTGGATTCGCCAGGCGATCACCCGTTCGATCGCCGACCAGGCACGCACCATCCGCATCCCGGTGCACATGATCGAGACGATCAACAAGCTCAACCGCATCTCCCGCCAGATGCTCCAGGAAATGGGTCGCGAGCCCACCCCGGAAGAGCTTGGCGAGCGCATGGACATGCCTGAGGACAAGATCCGCAAGGTACTGAAGATCGCCAAAGAGCCGATCTCCATGGAAACCCCGATCGGTGACGACGAAGATTCGCACCTGGGCGATTTCATCGAGGACTCCACCATGCAGTCGCCGATCGAGATGGCGACCAGCGAGAGCCTCAAGGAATCCACCCGCGAAGTCCTCGCCGGCCTCACTGCCCGGGAAGCCAAGGTGCTGCGCATGCGCTTCGGCATCGACATGAACACCGACCACACCCTCGAGGAAGTCGGCAAGCAGTTCGATGTGACCCGCGAGCGGATCCGCCAGATCGAAGCCAAGGCGTTGCGCAAGCTGCGCCATCCGTCGCGAAGCGAGCACCTGCGCTCCTTCCTCGACGAGTGACGAACGAACCCCCGGCCTGAAAAACCGGGGGTTTTTCTTTGCCGCTTGCCCCGCCGCCCGGCGTCTACACTTCCGCTTATATTCCCGTCCACCGCGAGACCGCCTCATGCAGCGTCTGCAGGCCGTGCTTCTCCTGTGTCTGGCCTGCTGCTGGCCGGGGCTGGCCGGCGCCCTCACGCTCACGCCCGAGGAACGGGCCTGGCTGGCCGAGCACCCGAGCATCCGCCTGGGCGTGGACACCTCCTGGCCGCCATTCGAGTTCCGCGACGAACAGGGCCGCTACCAGGGACTCGCCGCCGGCTACGTCAGCCTGCTGCAGGAACGCCTGGGCGTCAGCCTGACGCCTGTCGAACCGAAGACCTGGACGCAGGTCCTGGAGCAGGCCAAGGACGGTCGGCTGGACCTGCTGCCCGGCATCATGGCTACCCCGGAGCGCCAGGAGTATCTGAGCTTCACCCGGCCCTACCTGGACTTCCCGATCATCATCCTGGCACGCAAGAACGGCCCGATGCCGAAGCGCATCGACGAGCTCTACGGACTCAAGGTCGCGGTGGTCGACCACTATGCTCCTCACGAACTGCTGATCGCCCAGCATCCCGACCTCACCCTGCTGCCGCTGCCTTCGGTAGCGGCAGCCCTGCAGGCGCTGGCCACCGGCCAGGCCGACGCCTTCGTCGGCGACTTCGCCTCCAGCGTATGGAACCTCCGCCAGCTCAAGCTCAACGGCCTGGAGATCAGCGGCGAGACGCCATACCGCTACCAACTGGCGATGGCCGTGCCGCGCGGACAACCGATCCTCGCCGGGATCATCGACAAGGTCCTCGCCGACCTCAGCGCCGAGGAGATCGAGCGACTCCAGGCCCCCTGGGTCGGCGGCCTGCTCGACCGACGTCCGGCCTGGCGCGAGATGGCGACCTACGGCCTTCCCATCGTCCTGCTGATCCTGGTCTCGGTCGCCATACTGCTGGCCATGAATCGCCGCCTGCGCCGCGAGGTGAGTCGCCGGCGGCAATTGGAGCGCGAACTGCGCGACAGCGAACAGCACTACCGGGGACTGGTGGAAAGCCTGAATGCCATCGCCTGGGAAATGCGCCTCGAGGAGAACCGCTTCACCTACGTCTCGCCCCACGCCGAACGCCTGCTCGGCTATCCCCTCGGCGAATGGCTGCAGCCGGGCTTCTGGCAGCGGACCCTGCACCCCATGGACGCCGAGTACGCCATCCACTACTGCATGAGCGAAAGCCAGGCCGGACGCGACCACAGCTTCGACTACCGGATGCTCGCCGCCGACGGCCGGGTGGTCTGGATTCGCGATCTGGTCACCCCGATCGCGCAAGGCCGGGACCTGCTCCTGCGCGGTCTGATGATCGACATCACCGAGGCCAAGCTCACCGAGCAGGCCATGCGCCTGTCCGAACAGAAGTTCGCTTCGGTGTTCCACCACTGTCCGGACATGGTGGTACTGGCCA
>NZ_SCND01000457.1:0-4102 GCF_005503585.1 Pseudomonas sp. 2VD | reverse complement strand
CGCCATCGTCGAGCACCCGGCGCTGGACGCCGCTCGCGACGGGGTCAAGGAGGCCCTCCAGGAGGCCGGCTACGAAGACGGCAAGAACCTCAAGTGGCAGTACCAGAGCGCCCCGCACCGCCCAATCAGAACAATTCGCTACAGCGCGCCAATACAATCAGGAGATCGCCGCATGATGCAGGCCTATAAGAATAAATGGTTGCCCCTCAGTGCCCTGGCCCTTGGCATGGCCCTGTCCTTCGGCGCCAACGCCGACGAGCAGAAGTCGGTGGCCGTGACCGCCATCGTCGAGCACCCGGCGCTGGACGCCGCTCGCGACGGGGTCAAGGAGGCCCTCCAGGAGGCCGGCTACGAAGACGGCAAGAACCTCAAGTGGCAGTACCAGAGCGCCCAGGGCAACACCGGCACCGCCGCGCAGATCGCCCGCAAGTTCATCGGCGACAAGCCCGACGTGATCGTCGGCATCGCCACTCCGTCGGCCCAGGCGCTGGTGGCCGCGACCAAGAGCATCCCGATCGTCTTCAGCACCGTCACCGACCCGGTCGGCGCGCACCTGACGCCGAGCTGGGAAGCCTCCGGCACCAACGTCACCGGGGTTTCCGACATGCTCGCGCTGGACAAGCAGATCGAGCTGATCAAGAAAGTGGTGCCGGGCGCCAAGCGCATCGGCATGGTCTACAACCCGGGCGAAGCCAACTCCGTGGTGGTGGTCAAGGAGCTGAAGGAACTGCTGCCGAAGATGGGCCTGAGCCTGGTCGAAGCCTCGGCACCGCGTTCGGTGGACGTCAGCTCGGCGGCGCGCAGCCTGGTCGGCAAGGTCGACGCGATCTACACCAACACCGACAACAACGTGGTGTCCGCCTACGAGGCGCTGGTCAAGGTCGGCAACGACGCGAAGATCCCGCTGATCGCCTCCGACACCGACAGCGTCAAGCGCGGCGCCATCGCCGCCCTCGGCATCAACTACAAGGAGATGGGCAAGCAGACCGGCCGCATGGTGGTGCGCATCCTCAAGGGCGAGAAGCCGGGCGAGATCAAGCCGGAGACCAGCGACAACCTGCAGCTGTTCGTCAATCCCGGGGCCGCGCAGAAGCAAGGCGTGACCCTGTCCGACGAACTGCTCAAGTCGGCCGCGGAAGTCATCAAGTAAAAAAAGCGGCCGCCGGCCGCGGGCGTCCCGCCCGTGGCCGGACGGCACGATAATCCTGCCTTCACGCACTCGGTTACGAAGTCATGTCTCTGTTTTCCCTGTTCGGTGCCCTGGAGATCGGCCTGATCTTCAGCCTCGTGGCACTCGGCGTATTCATCTCCTTCCGCCTGCTGCGCTTCCCCGACCTCACGGTGGACGGCAGCTTCCCGCTCGGCGGCGCGGTCTGCGCGACCCTCATCGCCCTCGGCTGGGACCCGTACAGCGCGACCCTGGCGGCCACCGCAGCCGGCGCACTGGCCGGGCTGGCCACCGGCCTGCTCAACGTCAAGCTGAAGATCATGGACCTGCTCGCCAGCATCCTGATGATGATCGCGCTCTACTCGATCAACCTGCGCATCATGGGCAAGCCCAACGTACCGCTGATCGCCGAGCCGACATTGTTCACCCTGCTGCAGCCGGAATGGCTCAGCGACTACGTGTTCCGCCCGCTGCTGCTGGTGTTCATCGTGATCGCCGCGAAGCTGCTGCTGGACTGGTTCTTCACCACCCAGAAAGGCCTGGCGATCCGCGCCACCGGCTCCAACCCGCGGATGGCCCGTGCCCAGGGGGTCAACACCGGCGGCATGATCCTGCTCGGCATGGCCATCTCCAACGCGCTGGTGGCGCTGGCCGGCGCGCTGTTCGCGCAGACCCAGGGCGGCGCCGATATCTCCATGGGTATCGGCACCATCGTCATCGGCCTGGCGGCGGTGATCGTCGGCGAGAGCATCCTGCCCTCGCGCCGGCTGATCCTGGCGACCCTCGCGGTGATCCTCGGCGCCATCGTCTACCGCTTCTTCATCGCCCTGGCGCTGAACAGCGATTTCATCGGCTTGCAGGCCCAGGACCTGAACCTGGTCACCGCGGTGCTGGTCACCGTCGCACTGGTGATTCCGATGATGAAGAAACGCCTGCTCGGCAAGAAGGGAGCCTGACCATGCTCAGCGCGAAGAACCTGAAGATCACCTTCAACCCCGGCACCCCCATCGAGACCCGCGCCCTGCGCGGCCTGTCGCTGGACATCCCGGCCGGCCAGTTCGTCACCGTGATCGGCTCCAACGGCGCCGGCAAGTCGACCTTCCTCAACGCGGTATCCGGCGACCTGCCGATCGACAGCGGACAGATCCTGATCGACGACGAAGACGTCACCCGCAAGCCGGTCTGGGCCCGCGCCAACCGCGTCGCGCGGGTGTTCCAGGACCCCATGGCGGGTACCTGCGAGGACCTCACCATCGAGGAGAACATGGCCCTGGCGCAGCGTCGCGGTGCCGGTCGCGGTCTCGGCAGGGCGGTGCAGGCATCGATGCGCGACGGTTTCCGGGAAAGCCTGGCGACCCTCGGCCTCGGCCTGGAGAACCGCCTCGGCGACCGCATCGGCCTGCTCTCCGGCGGCCAGCGCCAGGCCGTCAGCCTGCTGATGGCGGCGCTGCAGCCGTCGCGCATCCTGTTGCTCGACGAACACACCGCGGCGCTCGACCCGCGCACCGCCGACTTCGTCCTGCATCTCACCGCACGGATCGTCGCCGAGAAGAAACTCACCACCATGATGGTCACCCACAGCATGCGCCAGGCGCTGGACGTGGGCGAGCGCACGGTGATGCTGCACCAGGGCCAGGTGGTGCTGGACGTCTCCGGCGAGCAACGCAAGGGCCTCGACGTACCGGACCTGCTGGCGATGTTCGAGAAGGTGCGCGGCGAGAAGCTCGCCGACGACGCCCTCCTCCTCGGCTGACAGGGCCGCTGCGCCTCTCCGCGGCGAAGCGGGGAGGCGCCGTCGACCTGCAGCAGATCAAGGCGCGATCCGCGTCCGTCTGCCACACTCGCAGGCATCCTCCCGCTCAGATGCCCGCATGAACCTCGAACTGCTCTGGGTGGTCGGCCTGCTCGCCACCACCGTCGCCCTCTTCATCCACAACCGCCTGCGCCTGGACGTGATCGCCCTGCTGGTGATCATGGCCTTCAGCGTCAGCGGAACCCTTACCCTCAACGAAGCCCTGGCCGGCTTCAGCGATCCCAGCGTGATACTGATCGCCGCGCTGTTCGTGATCGGAGAAGGCCTGGTGCGTACCGGGGTGGCCTACCAGGTCGGCGACTGGCTGATCGCCCGCGCCGGCAGCAGCGAAGCGCGCCTGCTGGTACTGCTGATGCTGGCGGTGGCCGGGCTGGGCTCGGTGATGAGTTCCACCGGGGTGGTGGCGATCTTCATCCCGGTGGTCCTGAGCATCGCCGCCAAGCTGAAGATCCCTCCGGGCCGGCTGATGATGCCGCTGGCCTTCGCCGGACTGATCAGCGGCATGATGACCCTGGTCGCCACACCGCCGAACATGGTGGTCAATAGCGAGCTGGCGCGCGAGGGTCATGCCGGCTTCGGCTTCTTCGCCTTCACCCCGATAGGCCTGATGGTGCTCGCCATCGGCGTGGCCTACATGCTGCTCACGCGCAACTGGCTGAACGCCGCCAGCCCGGCGGAAGTCGGCGCGCCGAAGGCACGGCGGACCCTGCGCGACCTGATCCGCGACTATCGCCTGGCCGGCCGCGAGCGGCGCCTGCAGGTCCAGCTCGGCTCGCCGTTGATCGGCAGCACCCTGGAAGAACTGCAACTGCGCACCCGCCTGGGCGCCAACGTGGTCGGCCTGGAGCGGGTGCGCAAGTTCCACAGCGAGGTGGTCAAGGTCGGCGGCAGCACCGAGCTGAAGGCGGGCGACGTGTTGCTGCTGGACGTCTTCGCCCCTCCGGAGGACATGGACCGGCGCTGCGCCGAGCTGAACCTGGTGCGCCTGCCGTTCCGCGCCAGCTACTTCATCGACCAGTCGCGGGAGGTCGGCATGGCCGAGGTGACTCTGCCGCCGGACTCCACCCTGCTCGGCAAGAGCGTCCTGGAGCTGGGCTTCCGTTCGCAGTACGGGCTCAACG
>NZ_SCND01000456.1:0-4109 GCF_005503585.1 Pseudomonas sp. 2VD | reverse complement strand
GCCTGACCTCCGGACGCGTCGCCCTGGGTGACGCGTCCGGAGGTCAGGCTGATCACCCAGGCGTGCGCTTCGTGGCGAAGGTCGCCGGTTTCATCGGCGGCGGAGTCTGAGGCTGTCATGACTGTGCTGTACGGACACCGGAATGGCTCATGGGATGGATATGGCGGCGGTTTTCCACCTGCTTATGCTTATGACGGTTTTCCGGCCCCGGGACCGAACCTCTGGATGACTTTTCTTTCCAGGCGCTCCGCGCAGAACCACAGGGCGGCCTTGAGTTCCTTCTCCACGGTGCGGGTGGAAATGCCGAAGCGACGGGAGATTTCCGCATGCGGCGTCTCTTCCAGGCGTGAGGCGATGAGAATCTGCCGACGCCGCGCCGGCAGTTCGCAGAGCGCCTCCAGCAGGCGACGGATCTCGGCGTGACCGCCGACGATGCGCTCCGGGTCGAGGCCTTCGTCGGCCACCTGCAACAGCTCCGCCACCTCCTCCCCGGTGAGCAGGCGGGCGTCGCCCTCGCGGCGGTCGGCGGCAATGTTCAGGGCAATACGGAACAGGTAGGCCTGGGGCTTCTTGACCTCCAGGGCATCATCCAGCCGGTCGACTCTCAGGTAGGTTTCGTGCAGCACGTCGCACGCCAGGTCCTCGGAGCCCAGGCGCCGTTTCAGGCGCGCCTTGAAGTCGTCGTAGGAGGCGAGGAACAGCTTCACCATCGCGCTTTGCCGCGAATCGCTCATGACCCTCCCACTCCCTCCGTCAGCTTGCATTCCATGGCCTTGCCCGTCGTCTTCGGCAGCAACAGGATGGTCAGCGGCTGGGCCAGCGTAGCGGGCGTCGCCTGCATCACCCGCACGCCGCGCAGGCTTTCCACCAGGGCGCTGTCCCGCTGCGGGTCGCCGGTCGAACCGAGCAGGCGACTGTGGCGAACCTCGCCGAAGCGACCGATCCAGAGTTGCAGCACCGCGCGATAGGTACCCGGACGAGTGCGCGGCGAGCGGCACAACTGTTCTTCCAGCGCCGCCTGGACCGCTCCCGCGTAGCGCCGATCCAGCGGCTGCTCGACCTTCGGCATCTCTGCCGGCAGCGGCGCAGCGTTCCTGACGGCCTGCGCCGGCAGCAGGGTGAACGCTTCCTGGCTGGTGTAGCGCGCCATCAGGCCGGTTCCGCCGAGCAGTCGGGTCAGGGCGTCGCTGGCGGTGAAGCGCCCCTGCAAGCGGGCCGAGCGCCGTCCACGGGCCAGTTCGCCATCCACCAGAACCGCCATTCCCGTCACCCCGCTGTAGGTCACCAGCGCCGATGCCAGGCTCTGCGGAGGAATATCGAACGCGTGCACCGCCAGGCGCAACGGCGGCCTGCCGCCATCGCCCGGCACGGCGCCGGACGCCGGCAGCAGCATGCCGAGACCGAGCAACGACACTGCGCACGACCTTGCCACCCCGAGGATCGACATCAACGGATTCCAGTCCGAACTACCCGGTTCAGGCCAGATGGCCATCACCCAGGAGGGACATCCTGATGGCACTGTGTGACTGTGGTGTGACGGTACCTGCGGTGACATGTTTTCACCGATTGCCGTATAAGCGGGAAACCACCATCCCAGCGCGGGAGAATCGCCATGCACCGTTCATCGCAGGTTCTGCCGGCCCTGATCCTGGGCCTGGCCATGAACGCCACCCTGGCCGACGAGCCGACGCCGCCGGCGAACTGCATCAACACCGAGGTCAACGGCTACCAGGCTTTGTCCTATGAATGCCTGAGCCAGCAGATGGCCGATCCTGACAGCGCGGCCAGGGCCCGCCGCGAACAGGAGCTGGATTCCGCCGCCATCGTCCGGCGTCCGCCAAACCAGCTCGGCCTGTACAACCAATCGGCGACGCGCATTCGCCTGGGCACCTCGTTCGGCAACTCAGTGGAAGCGCAGCGGCCGCCTCGCTAAGGACCTCCGCAGGTCCGCGCTCCTGGCCGGCGGCGCAAGACAGAAAACCCCGGCAACCAGGCCGGGGCAATCGTCGTCGGCGAGGTTGGCCGCCGATCAAAGGACAAGGAACGCCCCTCAGGCGAAGGTACGCTCCAGCAGGTCGCCGAAACGATTGAAGGCATCGCTGGCGCCCTTGGCGGCCAGGCGCTCTTCCTCCTCGTTCAGCTCGATGCCGTCGAGGATCGCCACGAAGCTCTTCCAGCCTTGCGCGCGGCCGCCTTCCGGCTCGGCCAGATGGCGGGCGCCGAAGTTCTCGTCGAGTTCGAGCGCGGCGGCTTTTTTGAACAGGAACGCAGCGCCCAGCTTCGAACCTTCGGAAACGAACAGCCAGCCCAGTGCCTCGGCCAGGCTCAGGTCGGCCTCGCGCACGCTCTGGTCGCCCTCCGGCACCGGATGGCCGAGGTCCGCCAGGTCTGCACGAGCGGCGTCGTCGCGGGCGCGGGAAGCCAGGCCGGGGAACAGGCGGGCCAGCGCTTCGTTGCGATAAAGCGGCTCCAGGTCATGCTGGAAGAGGTACTGGGCGGCGACGAAGCGGGCGAAATTGTCCCGGCTGGCGAAGGGTTCCTTGCTCTTCACCAGGCTCTCCAGGCGCTGGTGCGGCTCGTTGGTCAGCAGGTTGAGGCGTTGCGAACGCAGGTTTTGCCGAGTGGATTCAGGGGCCAGGGTATCCATAGGGGAATTCCTTTCGAGGGACGGAACGCACTGGGCCGACATAGCGTGCCCAGGATCAATAACGATTCTCAATTATATTCGTTATTGAATCTCAATGTCACAGGAAAGGATGCCGACCGACTGCCATTGACCAGAAAAGGACTACAGCAAATACTGTATTTACATACAGTATTCGAGTTATTTCCTTGGCCTCCCTTTCATCCGTAGCCGACATCACCCCACCCGCAGCCGTCGCCGGACGAGGCAATGGCATAGCGCTGAGTGCGCTGCTCGACGCACGTAGGATCTGGAAAGGCCAGTCCGCCGTGCCGGCCGGCGCTTCCCTGCCCACCGGGCATGCGCGCCTGGACGCACTGCTACCCGGCGGCGGTTGGCCGGAGCATGCCCTGAGCGAAATCCTCCATGCCCGCGACGGTGTCGGCGAACTGCAACTACTGATGCCGACCCTCGCTCGCCTGACCCAGGCGCAACGTCGCGTCGTACTGGTCGGCGCACCCTACGTACCCTATCCGCAGGCCTGGCTGGCCGCCGCGGTCGACCTGCGCCACCTGGTCCTCTTGCAGGCCAGCGGACGCGACGCCTTGTGGGCTGCCGAACAGTGCCTGCGCTCGGGCAGTTGCGCCGCTGTGCTGTGTTGGCCGCAACAGGCCGACGACCGCGCCCTGCGCCGCCTCCAGGTTGCCGCCGAAAGCGGTCAGGCCCTGGGTTTCGCCTATCGTCCCCTGCGCGAAGCGGTCAACCCTTCGCCGGCAGCGCTACGCCTATGCATCGAAACCCGCCCCCCACGCCTGCGCATCCTCAAGTGCCGGGGCGGCCTCGCGCCGGCGACCGCCCTGCCAGCCAGCGCCTGGCAATGAGGCGGCCATGCTCTGGGCTTGCATTCTCCTGCCGCAACTGGCCATGGACAGCGCGCTGCGTCAACGGAGCAATCCCGACGCACCGCTGGCGCTGCTCGGCGGCCCAGTGCAGCGCCGGCAGTTGCAGGCGGTCAACCCAGCGGCACGCGCGCTCGGCCTGAAGCCCGGTCAATCGCTGATCGCCGCCCAGGCCCTGAGCCGGGACTTCGCCACGGCGGAATACGACCTCGCCGCCGTGGAGCGCTGGCAGGCCTTCCTCGCCGCCTGGGCCTACGGTTTCAGCTCGCAGGTCAGCCTGCACTATCCGCGCGCGCTGCTGCTGGAAGTGCAGTCCAGCCTTGCCCTGTTCGGCCCCTGGCCACGCTTCGAGGCCCGCTTGCGCAAGGAACTCACGGCGCTGGGCTTCCGCCATCGCCTGTGCCTGGCGCCGAACCCGGTGGCGGCGAGGGTCCTGGCGAACAGCCACGACGGCCTGGCCATCGAGGACGAGACAGCGCTGCAACGCCAGTTGTCCGCCCTTCCGCTGGACCGCCTGGGACTCTCGCGGGAGCTGGCCGTCGCCCTCGGACGCATGGGACTGCGCCATCTGCGCCAGGTCCTCGAGT
>NZ_SCND01000455.1:0-4115 GCF_005503585.1 Pseudomonas sp. 2VD | reverse complement strand
GCTCAACCGGCCGGTGCTGGCATTGGCGCAGCGCCTGTGCCTGGCGACCGGCAGCGACCAGGCCTACTTCCTCACCAGCGGCGCCGAGGCCAACGAAGCGGCCATCGCCCTGGCGCGCAAGTGGGGCCGCCTGCATCGCGGCGGCGCGCAACGGATCGTCAGCACCGTCAACAGCATCCATGGACGCACCCCGGGCACCCTGACGGCTTGTGGCAAGCCGGCGCAGCATGGCCTGGAGGGCTTCGCCAGGGTGCCGTTCAACGACCTCGACGCCATGGCCGCGGCCATCGACGAAGAGACGGTGGCGGTGATGCTGGAGCCGGTGCAGGGCGATGCCGGGGTGATCCCGGCGACCCTCGACTACCTGCGTGGCATCGAGCGGCTGTGCCGGCAGCGTGGCGTCCTGTTGATCCTCGACGAGGTGCAGACCGGCATCGGCCGCTGCGGCGCGCTGCTGGCGGAGGAACTGTACGGGGTACGCGCCGACATCGTTACCCTCGGCAAGGGCCTCGGCGCCGGGGTGCCGCTGTCGGCGCTGCTGGCGCGTGGCAACGCCTGCTGCTTCGAACCGGGAGACCAGCTTGGCACCCACCACGGCAACGCGTTGATGACCGCTGCCGGGCTGGCGGTACTGAATACCGTGCTGGAGCCGGGTTTCCTGGAGCAGGTGCGCGAGCAGGGCACTCACCTGCGCGATGGCCTGGCCCGTGTCGCGCGTCGCTATGGGCATGGTCCGCTGCGCGGCCAGGGACTGTTCTGGGGGCTGCCGCTGATCGGCCAGCGCGCGCCGGCGGTGGTTCGCGCGGCGTTCGGCGAAGGCCTGCTGATCAACGCGCCGCAGCCGCATTGCCTGCGTTTTTCCCCGGCGCTGACGGTGAGCCGGGCCAACGTCGACGAAATGCTGCGGCGACTGGAACGGGCCCTGGCCCGGGTCGCCAACCGACACGAGGAGGTGGCCTGATGCGCGCCCTGGTATTGCAACACGTTCCCTTCGAAGGCAGCGCGCGGATCGGCGACTGGATCGGCCGCCACTGCGAGCACGAGCACGTCTGCTACCTCTACGCCGACGCCCACCTGCCTGCGCTGGACAGCTTCGACCTGCTGGTGGTGATGGGCGGGCCGATGAGCGTCCACGACGAAGCGCAATATCCCTGGCTGGTGGCGGAGAAGCGTTTGATCCGCGCGGCGCTGGATGCCGGCAAGAAGGTCCTTGGCATCTGCCTCGGCGCGCAGCTGCTGGCCCAGGCGCTGGGGGCTGCGGTACGCCCGGGACGCCAGGCGGAGATCGGCTGGTGGCCGCTGCACAGGTACAGCCAGGCGCTGGGCTCGCCGCTGGGCGAGCGCCTGCCGGAACGGCTGATGGCGTTCCACTGGCACGGCGAGACCTTCGACCTGCCAGCCGGCAGCGTGCCGCTCTATGGTTCGGCTGCCTGCGCCAACCAGGGCTTCATCTGGAACGAGCAGGCTATCGGCCTGCAATGTCACCTGGAAAGCACCGCGGAGAGCATCGAGGCGCTGCTCGATGCCTGCCCGCAGGACCTGCAACGGGAAGGGGCGGTGCAGAGCGCCGGGAGGATCCGCCAGGGTGTCGCGCATTGCCGCGAGGTGGCGCCGGTGCTGTTCCTGTTGCTCGATTACCTGGCGCATCGGCCGGCGGAGATCGCACGCCGGGCCTGATCGCCAGAAAGATTCCTCTGTCCTCGCATGCGCCTCCGGACGTCGTTTTGGTCCTGTGGGGCGCTTTTTTTATTCTAGGCTGCGTGCTTTCCCAACCAGGGCTCCAGTAGTGCCAGGTCGCGACGCAGGCTTTCGGCGAACAGGTGCAGGCGGGTGGGGTTGTCCAGCTCGCCGGGCTGGATGCCGACGAAGGTGAAGGTTTCGTCGTGCTCTCGGGCGGCGACATTGATACTGACGGTGCCGTCGTAGTGCATCCGGCACTGGCAGTCGTAGCCTTCCAGCGCCTGGTTCAGGCTGCGCTGGATCTCGCCGAGATCGGGGTGCTTGTTCTTGCTCATCGCATCGCTCATGCAAGGGGATGGGGCTTTCTTCTCGTGCAGGGCGAGTCGGGTGGATGCGTCGACGACCTCGGGACCGAGGGGCGGCGTAGCCTCCCGGCCGGCGCGGCGTCTGGGCTTCCCGCCCGGACATTGCTTCCTGTATCGCCAGGGTAGGGGTGCCTCCGCTATCGTTTCGCGATGCAAATGCACTAGCACCGCTAGTGCAATCGTCACGCGTGCGCGGTCAGGGCGGGCGGGCATCCTTGCTGCCCCCGGAAAATCGCTCCATCCAAGAGGAACAGCATGAACGACCAGGTACTGCGTACCCAGACCGACCGCCGCCAGTTGCAGCAGATCATCGCCGGTCTTACCGAAGGGGTGATCCTGATCGAGCCGGACCAGCGCATCCTCTGGGCCAACGAGGCGGCCCTGGCGATGCACGGCGTCGATTCGCTGCAAGGCCTGGGCGCCGATACCGGCGAGTATCGCGAGCGCTTTCGCCTGCGCTACCGCAACAATCATCCGCTGCAGGAGGGCCAGTACCCGGCCGAGCGCTTGGTGGCTGGCGAGTGCTTCAGCGACGTGGTGGTGGAAGTGTTTCCCGCCGCCGACGAGGACACCCGCTGGGTGCACCGCGTGCGCGGGTTGGTGCTGACCACCCCCGAGGACAAGCCCGACTGCCTGGTGCTGATCCTCCACGACGCCACCGAGTGGGCCAGCGCCGAGCAGCGCTTCGAGAAGACCTTCAATGCCAACCCGGCGCCGGCGGTGATCTGCCGGCTCAGCGACTACCGCTACGTGAAGGTCAATGTCGGTTTCCTGGAAATGACCGGCTATGCCCGCGACCAGGTGATCGGCCGTTCGGTGTACGAGCTGGACGTACTCGACCAGGCCGAGCGCCGCGAACTGGCGGTGGAGCGCCTGGGCGCCGGCGAGACCATCCCGCAGATGGAGGCGAGCCTGCGGGTGGCGGAGGGCGGACGCAAGTGCGTGGTGGTCGCCGGGCAACCGATAGAGGTCGGCGAGGAGGCCTGCATGCTCTTCACCTTCACCGATCTCGAACCGCGGAAGAAGGCCGAGGAGGCCCTGCGCAAGAGCGAGGAGCGCTTCGCCAAGGCCTTCCGCATGGCACCGGTGCCGAGCCTGGTGCTGTACGGCGACGACCTGCAGGCGCTGGACATCAACCAGGCCTTCAGCGAAACCTTCGGCTACCAGGCCGAGGAACTGCTCGGCGAGTCCACCGTCGCCTGCGGGCTGTGGCAGGACGGCGGCGCCGAGCGCCTGGGCGAGCTGCTGGCGCAGAGCGGCAGCGTGCGCAACGTCCAGCTGCGCCTGCAGCACAAGGATCGCAACGGCCTGGACTGCCTGGTCTCGGCCGAGGCGGTGAGCCTCAACGAGCAGGACTGCGTGCTGGTGGCCTTGCTGGACATCAGTGACCGGCGGCGCACCGAAATGGAGCTGGTGCACGCCATCGAGACGGTGATGCAGGACGCTTCCTGGTTCAGCCGCACCCTGATCGAAAAGCTCGCCAACGTGCGCCGCGCCAACGCGCCGGGCACCGGCGCCGAACTGGCCGACCTGACTGCGCGCGAGCGCGAGGTGTTCGACCTCATCTGCCAGGGCCTGGCGGACAAGGAGATCGCCAAGGAACTGGGCCTGGCGCCGAACACCGTGCGCAACCACGTGGCGACCATCTACGCCAAGCTCGATGTCCACAGCCGTGGCGAGGCCATCGTCTGGGCACGCGAACGCGGATTCGCGCCGGAGCCGCGCAACGGCAACGGGCGCAAATAAACGAAGAGGGTACGAATGCACCAGGGCGGCTGGTGCATTCGTACCTGTCGCCCGCTCCCGTCGGCGCCGACACTGGCGCAGCACGCCCGGCATGCCCCCGCCCGTGGTCGTGCACCTTTTCTCCGCGGCGCGAGCCGCGCCGTCCGCACGTCTGTTCCCCTCGCCAGTTTCGCTCTGGCGGGGGGCTTCCCGCCTCCTTTCGAATATTTGCCCCTCTGCCTCTGCTGGTGCGCGACGGCATCCTGCCGGCCGTTTGCGAATGCTCGGGACTGGTGTCGTGAAATTTTAAGTGTTATTTTTCATGAAAAATAACCAATATAATTT
>NZ_SCND01000454.1:0-4138 GCF_005503585.1 Pseudomonas sp. 2VD | reverse complement strand
ATGAGTGTGCATGACGGGCTTCCTCTGTAATGGATGGAACGCCTCGTCTGGCCAGAGCGAGCGTACGGATAGATTCTCGACGGATTCGCCGCGATATATCCAATACTGTCTTTCTTAACTCACCATATCCGGGAGATATCGCAATGGCCGACTTGCGCCAGTTCCGCCAGTTCGTCGCGGTTGCCGAGGAGCTGAGCTTCCGCCGCGCCGCTGAGCGCCTGCACATGGCCCAGCCACCGCTGACCACCGCGATCCGGCGGCTGGAAGAAGAAGTCGGCGCCAGCCTGCTGGAGCGTGACAACCGTATCCACCGCCTGACGCCGGCGGGCCGCGCGTTCCTCGACGAAGCCCGGCGCACCCTGGCCCAGGCCGAACGCACCCTGGCGGCCGCGCGCAGCGCCGCCAGCGGACGCAGAACGTTGCGCCTGGCGTTCGTCGACAGCACCATCAATATTCTGCTACCGCGCATACTCCAGGCGTTCCGCCACCAGCATGGCGCGCTGGACTTCCAGCTCCAGGAAGACACCACCGCGGGGCAACTGGAGGCGTTGCGCGAAGACCGCATCGATGCCGGCCTGATCGTTCTGCCGGTCGACCGCCAGCCCGGCCTGTACACGCATCTACTGGTGGACGGCGACATGCGCGTGGCATTGCCCGAAGGGCATCGGCTGGCACGCCATGCGCGCCTGCGCCTGGAACAACTGGCCGGAGAACCCTGGCTGCTGTTCCCAAGGCACTATGGGCCGGGCATGCACGACCTGATCGTCGCCGCCTGCGCGGCAGCCGGCTTCGTCCCGGAGGTGGTGCAGGAGGCGCGGCAGATGCAGACCATCGCCGGGCTGGTGGCCGGCGGCATCGGCGTCGCGCTAGTGCCTTCGCTGCTACAACCGTTGCGCCCGCCGGGGGTTACCTTTCGTCCCCTGCAAGGGCGGCGGGCGCGAATTCCCTATCGGCTGGCGCTGGCCTACCGCACGCCGTCGGAACTCATCGAACGCTTTCGCGAAACCGCCCAGACGATCGCCGCCGCCCCGGCTTTTCGCATGGCCTAGCGCCAGTCCCTGAGCGCCTCCTCGGCCGCCAGGTTCATCGGCTCGGCAAGCAGCCCGGCGACGCCGTAGTTCACCGCGAACACCGCCTTGTCCGCCATCGGCAGGAAAGTCACCCGCCCCGCCAGCGGCTCGAACAGGAACAGGTCGTGCTCGCCGGCCCGCAGCCAGCGCCAGAGATCGACCCCCAGCGGACTCTGCGACAAGCCCAGGCGGCGGCCCCGGGACTGCTGTTCGAGGGCCAGGAAGCGGCCGCTGAGCGCGTCGAGGCGATAGCCCGGCGCCAGACCGATCAACGCGGCCAGCCCCTTCCAGCGGAAAATCCGCGCGTCCAGTTGCCAGAGTTCGCCGTCCAGCACCACGCTGCGCTCGTTGGCGCCCTCCTGGATCAGCACCCGGTAGCGCTGCGGCCCTTCGGCCTGGAAGCTCAGGGTGGCCATCGGCTGCTCGGGCTTGAGCAGCGAGTAGCTGCGCAGGTCCCAGGCGAGCACCAGCAGCAGCCCCGCCACGGCGACGAAGGCCAAGCCGCAGGTGCCGCGCAGCCAGCCGAGGAACCAGGTGCGTTCGAAGAGGATGCGCACCGCGACCAGGGCGGCCAGCAAGGCCAGTAACGCGAATGCCCAGGCCAGACCGTCGTACTGCATGCAAGCGATTCCTTCTGCGTGAAATTGCGGGCATTATGCGCACCCCTCCTCCCGACGGCCAGCGAGGCCGTTTCCCGATTGGAAGCAGGTCCGGTTTTTCATGCCCTTCGAACTCGTGATAGACCCCAGCACCCTGATCATCCTGGCCGTGGTGGCCTTTCTCGCCGGCTTCATCGACGCCATCGCCGGCGGCGGCGGCCTGTTGACCATCCCTGCGCTGCTCACCGCCGGGGTCCCGCCGCACCTGGCGCTGGGTACCAACAAGCTGAGCTCGACCTTCGGTGCGGCGACCGCCAGCTACACCTTCTACCGGCGCAAGCTGTTCCATCCCGGGAAGTGGCGCAACGGCCTGCTCGCCACCGCGATCGGCGCCGCCATAGGCGCCTGGGCGGCTCACCTGCTGCCCGCCGAGTGGCTGAACCGGATGCTCCCGGTGGTGGTATTCACCTGCGGCCTCTACATGCTCTTCGGCGGCACGCCGAAAGCGCCGCTGGACGCCGATGCGCCGGTCGGACGCAAGCGCCAGTGGCCGCAGGGCCTCGCCCTGGGCTTCTACGACGGCGTGGCGGGACCGGGCACCGGAGCGTTCTGGACCGTCAGCTCGCTGCTCATGTACCCGCTGGACCTGGTCCGCGCCAGCGGTGTGGCGCGGAGCATGAACTTCGTCAGCAACATAGTGGCGCTGGCGGTGTTCGTCGCCTCCGGCCAGGTGATCTGGTTGCTCGGCCTGTGCATGGGTGCGTCGCTGATGGTCGGCGCCTATTTCGGCGCGCGCACCGCTATCGGCGGCGGGGCGAAGTTCATTCGCCCGGTGTTCATCCTGGTGGTCCTGGCGCTGACCGCGCGGCTAGCCTGGCAGCACTGGTTCAGCGGCGCCTGAGCGGCGCGCCAGGTACAGGTCGATCAAGTGCCGGGCGATCGAGCGCTGCGCCGGTAGCGGCGGCAAGGCATCGAGGGAGAACCACTGGGCGTCCTCGATCTCGTCCTCCTGCGGGACGATCTCGCCGGACACGTACTCGGCGTGGAAACCGAGCATCAGCGAATGCGGGAACGGCCAGTTCTGGCTGCCGATGTATTCGAGATTGGCGACCTCCACCCCGACCTCTTCGCGCACCTCGCGGACCACGCACTGCTCCACCGACTCGCCGGCCTCGACGAAGCCGGCCAGGGTACTGTAGACCCCCGGCACGAAGCGCGGCGAACGCGCCAGCAACACCTCGTCGCCCCGGGTCACCAGGACGATCATGCTCGGCGACAGGCGCGGGTACTGGTGCAGCCCGCACTGCGGACACTGCATCACCCGCTCGTGGTCCTGCGCCTGCATGCGTGTGCCGCAGTTGCCGCAGAACCGGTTGTGACGTGCCCAGATGCCGATCTGGCTGGCATAGCCGAGCATGCAGAACTGATCGAAATCGCCGTGCAGCATGAACTGCCGCAACGGCGCCCAGGCCATGCCCGGTAGCTCGATCGGCTCGTCCAGTTCCAGCACGTAGACCGGCTCGCCCTGCCAATGGCCGACCCCATGTTCGGCGAGCAGCGGGAGTTCCTGGCGCTTCAGCCATTCGCGGGGGAACAGCAGGCCGTTGTCGTCCTGGAGGAAGCGCTGCTGACAGTGCGCGAGCACCCAGCCGCCAACCTGGGCGGTAGCCGGCCGACCTGCCTGCCAGCGGGACTCGCCGGCCATCAGGCGGCCACCGGCAGCCCGAGCGCCTTGACGCTGGCGCTGGCCAGGTCGAGGACATCCGGCTGGCCCTGCGGACGCAGCACGGCACCGCCCTCGAGATAGTATTCGAGACTGGTCAGGGCGTCGGCGAGGGTTTCCAGCATCTGTTCCGAAGGCATCTGCGCGGTCTCGATCATGCGCTGCTGGATGTAGTCGGCGCAGCCGCCGACCAGCAGCGCGGCGCGCTCCTGACCGAGGAACCAGAGGCCGCCCCGGACCGCCTGCAGGCTGGCCGGGACGTTGGCCAGGTTGAGCTTGTCGCCATTGGATTCCAGGTACGCGGTGATCGCACGCTTGGCTAGGGCCAAGCCGGCCTTGGCCTCCTCGATCACCACGATGCGCGCCTCGGCCAACTGGTGCACGGCGAACGCATCGGCTTCTTGCCCGGGCTCCGCCGGAGTCGGCCGGGTGATGCGGCGCTCGCCGCGCTCGAGGTTGCCGACCATGCTTTCCACGTAAAGCACCGCATCGGCCAGGCGCAGCAACGCCGGCGGCGAATCGGCGACGCCGCTGGCAGCCCAGGCGGCCACGGTGGGTAGCTGGGTCTGCAGGGCGGTGCCGGCCGAGTTCAGGCCGACCATGCCGAGGGTCTTGCTCAGCTTGCCCAGTTGCGCATGCAGGTTGGTCAGGCTGTCCGGCTGGGCCACGCCGCGCTCGATCAGGTCGAGCATGTCCTTGACCCCGGCGAGTTCCTCGCGGATCGCCGTGGACAGCGAACGCATCAC
>NZ_SCND01000453.1:0-4138 GCF_005503585.1 Pseudomonas sp. 2VD | reverse complement strand
GGGCATGCTCAGCCAGTGCCAGGGCTGCTCGAACTCCGCGGCCACCCCGAACACCTCGGCGTAGCGCCGGGCATGGGCCGGCGGCGGATAGGCGAAGCCGACCCGCACGTCCTGCAACGGCTCGCCGACCAGGAAGCAGGCGATGGAATACAGCGTCGCCATCAGGCCCTCGGCGGCGAACACCGAAGCGGCGCCCAGCGGCATCGACTCCACCGCGCGCAACTCGGCGCGGCCGTCATCGAGCACCAGTTCCAGTTCGTAGGCCAGGCCGAGCACCCGGTAGTACTTGAGGGCGAACTGGATGGCCTTGCCCAGGTTGGCGCTGGACAGCACCGCGTAGCCGAGGATGCCGTGGGCGGAGACGTTCAGGCGCTGGCCGAGCACCAGCCCCAGCGCCGGCTCGCCGCACAGGGCCTGGGCGCTGTAGGTGAGCTGGTTGAAGTCGAGGAAGGACAGGCGGCCGTTCGGGCTGTCCAGCACCTCGGGACGCACCCGCGCAGCGTCGAACAGCGCCTGGCGGGATACGCCGTACTCCGCGACAAGATCGAGTAGTGCCTCGGCATAGGCCACCGGCACCAGTTCGGCGGTGAAATTGAGCGGTTGTTTCATGGCTGTTTATTGTTCTGACCGCTGGCCGGATATGACCGGAAATTTGGCAGAAGATAACCTTGTGAGGCTATCCCCCGCAAGCGATAGTCGATCCCATGGTCCTTCACCATCACAGGGAGCCGCTATGGCCAGCACCACCCCCGAAGGTCTGGAGATCCGCCCGCGTCATCTGGACTTCGACCTGCCCGATCCGATGCCGCGCCACTGGCACAGCGGCGACGCTTTCAAGACCCACATGTTCAACGCCATGTCGGTGCTGTTCCCCGATGGCGAGCGCTTCTTCATCGACTCCGTGCGCCACTACCGCGAGCGGGTCGAGGACCCGGCGCTGAAGCAACAGATCCGTGGCTTCATCGGCCAGGAAGGCCACCACAGCCGCGAGCACCTGGTCTACAGCGACCGCCTGCGCGCCCTCGGCTACGACATCGACCGCCTGGAAGGCGGCGCCAAACGGCGCATCCGCTTCGCCCAGCAGAAACTGCACCCGTCGCGGCAACTGGCGGCCACCGCGGCCCTGGAGCACCTCACCGCGATCATGGCCGACGGCCTGCTGAGCAACCCCAGGTGGCTGGAAGGCGCCGACCCGACCATGGCCCGCCTGTGGCGTTGGCACGCACTGGAGGAAACCGAGCACAAGGCGGTGGCCTACGACGTGTTCATGCTGGTCAACGGCAAGGCCAGGCTGCGCCGCCGGGCGATGGTCCAGGGCACCTTCTTCTTCGCCCTCGACACCACCAAAGGCCTGGTCCACATGCTCAAGCGCGACGGCCTGCTGTGGAACTTCAAGGTCTGGCGCGACGGCATCAAGTGGCTGTGGGGCAAGGACGGCGTGTTCCGCTCGCTGGTGGGCGTGTACCTGGACTTCTACAAGAAGGACTTCCACCCCTGGCAGCACAATAACCTGCACCTCATCGAGCAGTACCGCGACCAGTTCGAACCGGAACCGAAGGCCGCCTGACCCTCCTCGCCGCCCCTCCGCGCCGCGAGAGGGGCTTGCATCGCTTCCCTGCCCTGCCTGGTATTTCGGCCTTTCGTCCATGCATTAAAAAGCCCGCGACTGACCAGCGCGGGCTTCTTCATGACGGCCTGGGATCAGGCCATCAGGAAGCGCAGTGCATCCGCCGCGGTCTGCTCGGGAATCTCCTCCATGGGGATATGCCCGACGCCCGGATAGGTCTTCACCTGGATCCCCGGCAGGTCGCGTTGCCACAGCGGTACGTGCTTCGGCGAGATCCAGCGGTCGCGTTCGCCCCACATCAGCAGGGTCGGCGCGACGATCCGGGCGATGCGTTCGCCGGAGGTGCCGAGTTCCTCGCGGTTGACCTTCAGCAACACGCGGAAGATCTCCATCATGCCCTTGCGGTTGCCCGGGCGGCGGCTCAGGTCGTAGTAGCGGTCGACCACCCCCGGCTTGATCCGCCCCGGCTCGCCATAGACTTCCTTGATGCCCTGGGCGATCAGCGCTCGCGGCATCCACAGCGGCATCGCCAGGGTCGAGCCGGGCAGCGCCGCCGAGGCGATCATCCACGGCACCTTGCGCATCTGGTAACCGGCCGGGTCGATCAGCACCAACCGTTCCACCCGCTGCGGCTGCGCCAGGGCGAAGTTCCAGGCGATATAGCCGCCCAGGGAGTTGCCGGCGATCGAGGCCTTGTCGATCTTGAGGAAATCGAGCAACTGGCCGAGGATCGCCACCATGCGCTCGCCGGAGTAGCGGCTGTCACGCCCCGGCCCGGTCAGGCCGAAGCCCGGCACGTCGAAGCGTACGATGCGGAAGTACGGCGACATCGCCTTCACCCAGTCGTCCCAGGTGTGCAGCGAGGCGACCACGCCGTGGATCATCACCAGCACCGGCTTGTCGCGGCTGCCCTCGTCGCGGTAGTGCAGCGGGAAACCGTCCAACTCGATGAAGCGCGAGCCGCTGGACGGTGCGGCGTAGCGCTCGCGCAACGACTCCAGCGAGAGGGAGCCGAAGCCCAGGCGGGCGAATCCGACCGCCAGCGGCGGTTGCAGCAGATAGGGTGTCGCGGACATGGACGCACGTCTCCCGTCTTGTTGTTATGACAGGGCATCAGAGCATGGCCACGGCGGGCTGCGAGCCCAACCTAGGTTCTGTAGGCGCGAGCGGCGATTGCCCGGCTGTTACCCTTGCAGTCTCGTCGGAGCCTGGGTGCTGGGACAGAGCGTACCCACCAGCAGGTCGCCGAGCACCCGCTTGACCCGCGGCAGCTCCAGCGGGTCGCTGGCATTGAGCAGCTCCAGCGAAGCCGCCTCCATCGCCCAGATCAGCACCCGGTAGGTCAGCGCATCGTGGGCCGCGCCCTGGGCGCCCAGGCGCTCGGCCCACAGCTCGATAATCTTCAGGTGCGCGCGCTGCCGGTGCGCCGCCAGCGGCGAGCCGGCATGCAGGGCCTCCTCCTGCATCATGCGGATGATCGGACCGACCGCCAGGTGGTAGTCGAAGAACAGCGAGACCATCGCCCGCAGCCAGTCCTCGTCGCTGCCGGCCTCGCTGCGCAGCCCGCCGAAGCGCGCCAGCAGCAATTGCACGGCGCTGTGGTAGATGCTTTCCAGCACCTCCAGCTTGCCGGCGAAATACTTGTAGAAAGTCCGCCGCGAGACCCGCGCCGCCTCCAGCAGGTCGTTGACCGTGGTCTCGGCGACTCCCTTGCGGGTGAACACCGGGATCGCCGCGAGCTGGATGTTGGTCCGTTGCAGATGCCCCACCAGCGGCCCCTCGCCCTGCGCCGCCTGGCGCGCCAGCGCGCCGTAGCCGCCGAGGTCCTCGAATACCGCCTGCAAGCCGTCCCACTGCGCCGTTGCCATCCCGTCCGCCCCAATCGAAGCGCGGGGTGACGGCGGCCCCGGCCATCGCTAACCTAGGCCGATCCACGCGCCCCGCAAGGAAAGTCCGTGCCGACCCTATCACGCCGCCTGCTCTGGCCGCTGGCCATCCTTTTACTGGTTCTCGGCCGCCCGCTCGCGGCCGCCGACCTCTACTACCTCGGCCAGCGCATCCCGGACATCCAGAAACCCTGGGACAGCCACGACTACCAGGTGTTGATCGACGCCCTGAAGAAGATCGAGGAAACCCAGAAGAACGCCCTGCCGCGACGCAGCGGCGAATTCACCGGGCCGCTCTACCTGCGCATGGTCAGCGAGGAAAACTTCCGCCCGCAGCTGAACATCTACAGCCCCCTGGAGATCCGCCAGAACGAGGCCCGCGAAGTGCTGTTCAAGCTCAAGGAGCTGATGCGCCTGTACTTCGACTTCCGCGCCGCCAAGCAGCCCTACGGCGCCGAGGCGCTGGGCCTGATGAGCTACTCGCTGCGCGAGCAGTCGATCCTGTTCACCCTCACCGTCGAATTCTGGATGACCCTGTCCCAGGCCGAACAGCGCAACCCCGCGCGCCTGCAGGGCATGCAGGAAACCAAGGCGGCCGCGGCGATGCTCACCGGCAGCGCCCTCGACTACCTCGGCCTCACCGCCCAGTTCGAGCGCCAGGACCTGGTGCTCTACTCCGCCGAAC
>NZ_SCND01000452.1:0-4176 GCF_005503585.1 Pseudomonas sp. 2VD | reverse complement strand
CTTCACGTCGCGGCCCTGGATCAGCGCACCGTTGGGTGCCAGCCGACCCTCCGCCTGGGCCAGGTAGACCACCGGCGCGAGGACCTTCTCGCCGTTCACCTCGACCTCTTCCAACCACACGATGTCGTGGGTCAGCGCCGCCATCTGCTCCGCGCTCAGGCCCACACCCAGTTGCAGGTGCAGTTGGTCCTTGTGGGGCGAGTCGGAAACAGGCAACGCATGCGTTGCCCCGGCGAGCGACCCGCCAGGGATAACGGGGCCGGGGGTTCAGGACTCTGCGGATGTGGCGACAGTGAGGTCTTGCACGGTGCTCTTCTTCTAAATCGAAAATGTAAATTGTTAAAGAGCAAGGAATTAATGAACGGGGAAAACCTACCTGCCTTTTAGCTTTAGAGTAGCAAAAATAAATCTGTCTCCTTCATCTCATTACAGAGACTCAATCGGCTTGAATAAATCTCTTCCAACCTAATAAGGCTCTCTCAAAATCATCAAGCGCAATAGCGGCGGAGCAATCCTCATCATACAAGGAATATATTCTTGCCATTCCATTTCTCAACTCAACACCCCAGCTATCACGACTCCAGTCAGGACATTCAATAGCACCACGCCTTATCTGATTGACCCTAGACAATCCTTCATCTAACCAAGCTATGGAGCTTTCATATTTCTGCCCCCCATGATCGACAAATAAACATGCTAATAGGTCTATGCCATCATCACTTAAAACATCAGATTGGCAGCTAGGCTCTTTATTCTCACCTTCCCCAGTCCAAAAGTATCTAATCTTCATTTAACCCTTTCACCTATAATTTCGGATAAACCGTAGTCTTAGAAAAAAAGGACAAAAAAAGGGGACGACAAAAAAAGGGGACAGATTTATTTTTACCACTCTAATTTCAGCGACTGCCCCCACGCTGAAACACTCAAAGCGGATAACTCGCTAAACCATGCGCCCTTACCTAGGCATCGCGGAGCCTCCTTACGGCGTCTGCGCTGGAGCCTCCCTGCTTAGAAAATTAGAGTAGGGGAAATAAACCCATTCCCTTTATTCCCTTTATTATTTCATTTACGTTGAAACATTAAACCCACACATCAGAAGACACTTTCCTCTCTAGCAAAAATTTTTTGAAACAATTACATATCAACCCAAAATTTTCTGTCACTGCCGCCATAGGATATGCCTCGCCTAAAATATAAGTAAATCCATTACCTTCACCAGCCCCTCTTAACGTGAAAACCTCATGCTCACCATCTTCTTCAGCATGCTGGCTAAGCATAACTATAAATCGTCCATTCTCTGCATGAAGCGCCACTTCATAAGCGCCAATCTCAGGTTCCGGCTTAACTCTTAGAACCAACACCCCCGAACTGTGGCGAAGTTTAGAAAGCGCTTCCAGAACTTCTTCTTCGTCAGGATCAGACATCACCGGAAATTGAGTTCTTTTAGCCCCAGGAGCAATCAAATACCCACCAAGAACAATCATATTTTTTTCTCTCTAATTGACTTCATTCCTACCTCCCAGTAATACGTCTTCGGCAAACCTGTAATATCATCCTTGGCTTGAATAGTTAAAGATTTCAAACCAGACTTGCTAGCTGCCGCAGCAATATCACCTCTGCAGTATCCACAAACATCCTTACCTACTACGTTCATGGTCATATCGGAGCCTACCGTTTTACCTTCATTAAATGCCTTCTGAATAACGCCAATCTCTGCATGAGCATCCGCCATATTCCCATTCGGATGAGGCGTCCCCTTAGCCGCTATCTTTGCGTCCACTCGATCGGCAATCAAGGTCGGTTGGTTGGGATTCGCCTGGGCTGCTGGTCTAGCCGTCTGGTTAACATCCGTAAATACTGAGTTACCGATTCGCCCCTCAGCAGTTACAACAGGAGTCGCTCCCTTTGCACCCCACAACCCAAATCTACCCAACCCCGCAACAATCCCAAGGCCGGCAGCTTCCGCAACCATGGCCTCGCCCCAGGCCTTGATGAACTCATTCGCTGGCTGTACGCCATCGAAGCCCTGTCCCTGGGCCAGATCACGTTGCGCCTGGGTGATCTCCTCGGCTGTCGCGCCGTTCTTGCGCATGTACTCGGTCAAGGAACTCGCTGCTTGACCGTAGCTGATCAAGCCCGGCGGAGTTCCGCCGCCAAGGAAGTTGTTTTCCGTTGCATTCTTCCCGCCTGCGGCCCCGGCAATGGCTCCTCCGCTGCTCCCATCGACAACGGAGCCTGCCAATCCGCCGGCCAGGCTGGCCAGCGCGGTGATGGTCTGCTTCTGCGCTTCGTTCAGCGTCGCGCTATCACGGGTTCCGTACAGTCGCTCGCTGATCACCTGCGCCGCCAGTTCGCTCCCCGCCGCTCCTGCGCCCCCCGCAGCAGCCGAATTGCCCTGGGCCTGCGCAACCACCGCGCCAAGAACCGCGTGGGCCATGATCCGCGCCGTGTCATTGTCACCTGCCACCTGCTTGATCACGCCCGCCACATAGGGCGAGGAAGCTCCCGCCAACGCCGAGCCAATGTCTCCGCCGGCCAGCCCTTGCAAGGCTGCGGTCACCGCCTGGGCGGCCTTCTGGTAGTCGCCTCCGGTGCCGTACTTGCCCATGATGTCCTGGTAGGCATTCGTGCCCAGAAGCGCTTTGCGGTAGTCCTCGACTTGCCGCTCGCTGGCGCCGGCGCCCGGCGCGGAGATACCCCGCGCTTCCAGTTCGGCCCGCGCCGCCTTGTCGGCGTCGAGTTGGCCCTGCGTCCGCAGGATATCCATGGCCTGGGTGCCGATCTCGCCGATCAGTTGGACCTGCTGCAGACGCTTCTGCTCTTTCTCCTTGTCGAAGATCGGACTGACGCTATCGTTGGCGCGGCTCGGGTCACGGCTGAGCGTCGCCACATCCTGTTGCTGGCGCGCCGGATCACGAACCTCCAGGGTGCCTTCGGATATCGCCGAACCCGTGGTACCGCTGGCACTATCGCCGTGGTTGTAGGCAATGAGCATGCCGCTAGGCATGTTGCTGACGAAAGCACCAGCACCATCGTTGGCGCTGCTGACACTGACACTCTGAAGTTGGCTCTTGTACTCGGCCTTGTTACGGATCTCGCTCCAGCCCAGGGAGCCTGTGCTCAGGCGATTCTTCTCGGCTTCGGCGGTGCTGGCGATCACGCTGCCATCCAGCTGCGTGTGCTTGCCCACCTCCACCTGGAAGCCGCCCTTGCCGGCGAACAGCCCGGTCTGCTCCTGCACACTGTCGTACTTCGAATGCGGCTTGCTCTGGCTGAGACTCAAGTTGGCGCCGCCACCCTGGCCAACGATAGCCAAACTCGCCCCACCACCGACGTTCTTCTGCTTGGAATCGTAGTAATCGCGATCCTGCAGGCTTTGCAGGGTAAGGTCACGTCCCACTTTCGCCAGGATGCTTTCACCATTGACCTGCGCCCCTTTCAGCGTGGTGTCGCGCCCGCTGACCAAGCTGGCCTTCTGGCCCGCGTCCAGGGTGGTTTCGGTCCAGGTGGTGCCGTTGCCGATTTCCTTGCCGGCGCCCTTGTTGGCGTTGGCGAAAATGCTGATGCCAGCCTCGCCCGAACCAACGCCGACGCTTACCCCGACAGCGCCGCCGCTGCTCTTGTTCTTGCCATCGAGCTTCTGCGTATTGGCCGCTGCTTCCAGCACGACGTCGCGGTTGGCGATCAGTTGGAGGTCCTTGCCAGCCTGCAGCTTGCTGCCTTGCACGCGCAAGTCGCCGTCTTCGCCGACAGCCCCGGAACCCGTGGCGATAATGTTCAGGTTGCCACCGGCGGTGAGCGTGCTTCCCTGGCTGATCTGCTGCTCCTGGCGCTGCCGAGAGCTGGACTTCTGCGAGCCCAGCGAAGCGCTGATGCCGACGAACTGCGCGCTGTTCTCGCCCGTCATGCCGCCGTTCTGCTGAGCTGCCTGCCAGGCCTGGACGCCGCTCAAGCCGGCCTTGATCCCCTGCAACGCGGAAAGGCGACTGTCGTCTTCGTTCCTGGCCTGCTTGGCATTCTGGTAGGTGGCGTCGATTGCGCTACCGACCGTTCCCGACAAGGCCAGCGTCAAGCCGCTCTTGCTGGTCTTGCGGGTCTGCTCCTGTCTCTTATACACATTCGACCCTGGCGACTACTCCTTCGTTTTAATACCTGGTGCTCGTCTTAATCTTTAAA
>NZ_SCND01000451.1:0-4184 GCF_005503585.1 Pseudomonas sp. 2VD | reverse complement strand
GAGCGCCGCCAGCGCGCTGCCGCCGCTCGACGAGGCGTTGCGCCGGCTCGGCTGGCAGGCCGCCGGGCTGACCGCGATGGGCAACGCTCTGCGCGGCCTGCTCGCCGGCGAACAGGCGCCGGCCGCGCTGCTCCTCGATCCCTGGCTGGCGCCGCAGGCGGTGGCCGCGCGCCTGCCGGACGGCCGCGAGGCCCTGGCGCGCCTGCTCGAAGCGCTGCCGACGCCGGCTGCCGGCGAACGCCTGCGGGTGGCGGTGCTGGATACCCGCGCCGGGCTCTGGCTCGACCAGGGCATGGCCTCGCTGTTGCGCCCGGGGTTGGAACTGACCCTCTTCGAACGCAGCCGCGTCCTCCTCGACGCCGCCGCCACCCGCTTGCCGGAACGGATCGTGGTGCAGGCGCTGGACGACGGCCTGCTACCTGCCGAGCACCTCGGTCGCTACGACCGGGTGATCAGCTTCGCCGCGCTGCACGCCTACGCGGCCAGCCGCGAAGGCCTGGCGCTGGCGGCTGCGCTGCTGCGCCCGCAGGGCCGCCTGTTGCTGGTGGACCTGCTATGCGAGTCGCCACTGGCGCTGCTCGGTGCGGCCTTGCTCGACGACCGGCCGCTGCGCCTGGCGGAGCTGCCGAGCCTGTTGGCCGATCTCGCCGCTGCGGGATTGGCGCCGCGTTGCCTGTGGCGCAGCGAGCGGATCGCCCTGGTCGAGGCGCTGGCGCCGGGGCTCGGTCTCGACGCCGCCGCGCTCCAGGCCGGTCTGGAGCAACGCCTGCCCCAGGCGATGCGGCCCGAACGCCTGTGGTGCCTGCCAAGCCTGCCGTTGAACGGCAATGGCAAGGTCGATCGTCGCCGCCTGGCCGAGAGCATGACCCGCGCACTCGGCGAGTGTCGTGACGAGCCCTCGGCGGAGGAGCCGCTGGAAGCCCATGAGCAGGCGCTGGCCGAGTGCTGGGAAGCGGTCCTCAAACGCCCGGTGCGTCGTCGCGAGGCGAGCTTCTTCAGCCTCGGCGGCGACAGCCTGCTGGCGACCCGCCTGCTGGCCGGCATACGTGAGCGTTTCGGCGTACGCCTGGGCATGGCCGACTTCTATCGCCAGCCGACCCTGGCCGGGCTTGCCCGCCACTTGCAGGCGCAGACCGTCGAGATCGAGGAAACCCAACTGGAGGAGGGCGTGCTATGAGCCTCGGCGAACTGCTGGAAACCTGCCGCAGCCGGCGCATCGAACTCTGGAGCGAGGCGGGCCGCCTGCGCTATCGCGCCCCCCAGGGCGCCCTCGACGCCGGCCTCGCCGAGCGCCTGCGGGCCGAGCGCGAGGCCCTGCTGGAACACCTGGAAGGCGGCCCTGGCTGGCGCGCCGAACCCGACCTGGCCCACCAGCGCTTCCCGCTGACCCCGGTGCAGGCCGCCTACGTGCTGGGCCGCCAGGCGGCCTTCGACTACGGCGGTAACGCCTGCCAGCTGTACGCCGAGTACGACTGGCCGGCCGACACCGACCCGGCGCGCCTGGAGGCGGCCTGGAACGCCATGGTCGAGCGCCACCCGATGCTGCGCGCGGTGATCGAGGACAACGCCTGGCAGCGCGTCCTGCCCGAGGTGCCCTGGCAGCGGCTGACCGTGCATGCCTGCGCGGGGCTCGACGAGGCCGCTTTCCAGGCGCACCTGGAGCGGGTCCGCGAACGCCTCGACCACGCCTGCGCGGCGCTCGACCAGTGGCCGGTCCTGCGCCCCGAGCTGAGTATCGGCCGGGATGACTGCGTACTGCACTGCTCGGTGGATTTCACCCTGGTCGACTACGCCAGCCTGCAATTGCTGCTTGGCGAATGGCGCCGCCGCTATCTCGATCCGCAATGGACGGCGGAACCGCTGGAGGCGACCTTCCGCGACTATGTCGGCGTCGAGCAGCGCCGACGCCAGTCGCCAGCCTGGCAGCGCGACCGCGACTGGTGGCTGGCGCGCCTCGACGCGCTGCCGGGGCGTCCCGACCTGCCGCTGCGGGCGCAGCCGGACACCCGGTCCACGCGCTTCCGGCACTTCCACGCGCGCCTCGACGAGGCCGCCTGGCAGGCGCTCGGCGCGCGCGCGGGCGAACACGGCCTGAGCGCTGCCGGCGTGGCCCTGGCGGCCTTCGCCGAGACCATCGGTCGCTGGAGCCAGGCACCGGCGTTCTGTCTCAACCTGACGGTACTCAACCGGCCGCCGCTGCATCCGCAGCTGGCGCAGGTGCTCGGTGACTTCACCGCGCTAAGCCTGCTGGCGGTGGACAGCCGCCACGGCGACAGTTTCGTCGAGCGCGCCCGCCGCCTCGGCGAGCAGATGTTCGACGACCTCGACCATCCGACCTTCAGCGGCGTCGACCTGCTGCGCGAACTGGCGCGCCGGCGCGGTCGCGGCGCCGACCTGATGCCGGTGGTGTTCACCAGTGGCATCGGCAGCGTGCAGCGCCTGCTCGGCGATGGCGAGGCGCCGCGCGCGCCACGCTACATGATCAGCCAGACCCCGCAGGTCTGGCTGGACTGCCAGGTCACCGACCAGTTCGGCGGCCTGGAGATCGGCTGGGACGTACGCCTCGGGTTGTTCCCCGAGGGGCAGGCGGAAGCCATGTTCGACGACTTCGTCGGGCTGCTCCGGCGCCTGGCGCAGAGCCCGCGCGCCTGGACCGACGGCGATGCCACGGAACCCGTCGAGGCGCCGCCGCAGGCGTTGCCCGGTAGTGCCCGGAGCATCGCCGCCGGTTTCGCCGAGCGTGCCCTGCTGACCCCCGACGCCACGGTGATCCACGATGCCGCCGGCAGCTACAGCTACCGCCAGGTCGCCCAGCACGCCAGCGCCCTGCGCCGCGTCCTGGAAGCGCACGGCGCGGGCCGTGGCCGGCGGGTCGCGGTGATGCTGCCGAAAAGCGCCGCGCAATTGGTCGCGGTGATCGGCATCCTCCAGGCCGGCGCAGCCTATGTGCCGGTGGACATCCGCCAGCCGCCGCTGCGGCGCCAGGCGATCCTCGCCAGCGCCGAAGTGGTCGCGCTGGTCTGCCTGGAAAGCGATGTCCCGGACGCCGGCTGCGCCTGCGTGGCCATCGACCGGCTGGCCGCCGACAGCGCCTGGCCGCCACCGCCCGCGGCGGAGGTGGCGGCGGACGACCTCGCCTACGTGATCTACACCTCCGGCTCCACCGGCACGCCCAAGGGCGTGATGCTCAGCCATGCAGCGGTGAGCAACACGCTGCTCGACATCAACCAGCGCTACGGCGTCGACGCCAACGACCGCGTCCTCGGCCTCGCCGAGCTGAGCTTCGACCTCTCGGTCTACGACTTCTTCGGCGCCACCGCGATGGGGGCCCAGGTGGTCCTGCCGGACCCGGCGCGCGGCAGCGATCCTTCGCATTGGGCGGAACTGCTGGAACGCCACGCCATCACCCTGTGGAACTCGGTGCCGGCCCAGGGCCAGATGCTCATCGATTACCTGGAGAGCGAGCCGCAACGCCACCTGCCGGGACCGCGCTGCGTGCTCTGGTCCGGTGACTGGATTCCGGTCAGCCTGCCGACCCGCTGGTGGCGGCGCTGGCCGGACAGCGCGCTGTTCAGCCTGGGCGGCGCCACCGAGGCGGCGATCTGGTCGATCGAGCAGCCGATCCGCCCGCAGCACACCGAGCTGGCCAGCATCCCTTATGGCCGCGCCCTGCGCGGGCAGAGCGTGGAAGTCCTGGATGCCCGCGGGCGGCGCTGCCCGCCGGGCGTGCGCGGCGAGATCCATATCGGCGGGGTGGGCCTGGCGCTCGGCTACGCCGGCGATCCGCAGCGCACCGCCGAACGCTTCGTCCGTCATCCCGATGGCCGTCGCCTGTATCGCACCGGCGACCTCGGCCGCTACCTGGCCGACGGCAGCATCGAGTTCCTCGGTCGCGAGGACGACCAGGTGAAGATTCGCGGCCACCGCATCGAACTGGCCGAGCTGGACGCCGCGCTGTGCGCCCATCCGCAGGTCAACCTGGCGGCCACCGTGGTGCTCGGCGAGACCCACGAGCGCAGCCTGGCCAGCTTCGTCACCCTGCATGCGCCGGCGGAGGCTGGCGAGGATCCGCGTACGACGCTCGACGCGGTGCGCCAGCGGGCGGCCCAGGCCTTGCGCCGCGACTGGGGCAGCGAGGAGGGCATCGCCGCGGCGGTGGCCGCACTCGACCGTGCCTGCCTCGC
>NZ_SCND01000450.1:0-4188 GCF_005503585.1 Pseudomonas sp. 2VD | reverse complement strand
AGGTGTAGCAACAGCCGAAAGAGCAGCATTACCAGCGGGATATCGCGAAGGATCGTCGGCAGGTTCTGGCTTTGCAGAGACTGCAGGTTTACCGGATGGTTATCGCAGGGTAATCAATACCAAGACCGGCAACACGGAAGTGCTGGCAGCAGATGGAAAACTGTACCTGGAAACAGGCAATGGACTACAGCCAAAGGCGGGAGGAAATCTAGCGGGGCTGGTTGAGGCGGAAAAAAGTATTGCGGCTGGTAAGGAGCCAACCCGCTTCATTGATGGAGTTACGGTTGTTGATAAGAAAACCGGTAACGTCCTCCAAGGTACTGTTGATCTTGGGCCAACTCTAGATCGGATAAAGTCAGGTGGATCCTACCCTCACAAAAACGATGGTTCTATATTCCAAAATCGTGCAGGAGATTTGCCGGTTAAGCCAGCTGGCTACTATACGGAGTATGTACACCCTACCCCAGGAGTCACAGGGCCTGGAGCTCAGCGTATAGTTGTCGGAAAGGGAGGTGAGATGTACTACACTGCAGATCACTATAAGACATTTATTCCGATCAATAATTGAGGGTTACTTCATTGTCGATAAAGTATTATGAGTCGATGCCGTCATATAGTGCTGCGGAAGTGTTTTATGTGAGGGTTGACCCTGGTATATCTGTTCCGGACGAGCTATTGAAGGCTCTGTATTATTTACTGTGGTTTCCAGGGTATTTTGGGTTTAATTGGGATGCTCTGTATGATTGTTTGAATGATTTTGAGTGGATTCCCTGCAAAAAAATTGTTATTGTACATGAGCGTCTTCCAAATTTTGCAGACGAAGATTTGAAGATTTACTTGGAAATCTTGCGTGATGCAGTTGCCAGTTGGTCAGGAAGTGAAGCTCATGAGTTCGAAGTTTTCTTTCGAGAAAGTGATCAATGTAGAGTGGAAAGTATTTTAGCTAGTTAGTTGGTGCAAAAGAGCGAATAAAGGGGGCGGATTTGAATGGCACTTACTTAACCCTTTTCGGATGACCGTGTTTCTTGATCGCTGCCCGAGCAGATTGACGTGTGCAGGTCAGTAATGGGTAGGGCTTTGGCCTTCGCTTGAGGGCTCTGGGTTCAACTCGCCCGGAGCGATTGCCGACACGCTGTTGCGCGGCCAGAACCAGCAGGCCACGAAGAGTCGTACCTCCGTCAGGATCATCGTCGAATTGCCGCCACGCCAGCCATAGCTGGAGGCTGTGCTTGAAGCTCAATTCACGGAGTAGGCAGTCAGCCATCGAGGCCGATTGCGCCATGATCAGGCGAATCAGGTTGTGTGCCAGCAGGTAAATCCAGAACGGGGAAAACTTTCACTTGGACACGTGGTATTGATGGGTGGCGATAATGATACTTGATTATGAAGATGATTTGGAGCCGGTCCTTGAGTTGCACTGCGGTGACAATTCTGCCTCCTCTCTAGCGGTAGTGGTTGAGCAGCCAGTCTGGGAAAGCATAGAGAAAGGAATAGTTAACTCATTTAAGTTTGGCGGATTTGTAAGGGTAGAGGTTATTCGTCCGAAAAAATCTTTTGTTCGTCAGCTAAGTATGAAGTCTTTGCCTGGAAGTTTTAGGATAAATATACTGACTCGTTCAACTAACCCTAAAGAAGAATATCTTGAGTGGTGGGGGTTGGATGAGTCCCCTTATAGAGGGATGATAAAATTTGGTGATGATGATTTCGACTCCAGAACTGTATGTACAGATGTATCAATAGCTGAAGCGGTTTTTAAAGAGCTTTATGAAACAGGCGATCTGGATGTGGGTCTGTCTCAAATGCGTTCGCCCTGGAATCTCAAGCCATGACCACAAATAGACCACGAGCAGCAAAGGGGGCAGATTTATTTTCTGCCACTCTAAATCTAAAGGGCAGGTAGGCCTCCTCCTTTCAATAATCTCCTGCTCTTTAACAATTTACCTTTTCGGTTTAGAAGAAGAACACTGTGCAAGACCTCACTGTCGCCACATCCGCAGAGTCCTGAACCCCCGACCCGGCCATCCCTGGCGGGTCGCTCGCCGGGGCAACGTATGCGTTGCCTGGGCCTGCTGATCATAAGTTCGCAGTTGATCGGCATGCTGGCGGCTTCGACGCAGGGCGATGCGGACGCCAAGAGCTTGCAGACGGGAGCCTGGGTGGCGGGGAATGCCACCCAACACAACTACCTCAGTCATTGGCAGGAGGAGAAGAAGCGGCAGGAGGTCGATGGCTGCAAGGACAAACCGCTCTGCAAAACCGGAATAGAAGCCGAGCATAAAGGGGACAGATTTATTTTCCCTACTCTAATTCTCTGAGCAGGGAGGCTCCAGTGCAGACGCCGTAAGGAGGCTCCGCGAAGCCTAGGCAGAGGCGAGTGGTTCTACTGAACTATCCGTTTCACGTGGTTCAGTGTGGGTAAGATCGGCAGTGGTATACAGTGGGAATGAGAAATATAAATACTAGCCAAAACTAGAGTAGGAGGAATAAATCTGTCCACTTTTGGCTTATACTCTCATGACGAGTTTTTGAAGGAGTTGGGAGATGACTCAGTGGCAATTGTTAGCTGATGATTTGTGGGGGGTGAAAAAAATATATGCTTTTTGTTCATTCTGGTGCGTGCTTCTGGGTTGTGGATGATAAATTCAACTTCATCTTGGATGCGGAGAAGGACTATCGTGCATACCTTGATAAGGGTCATATAACTCAGGAGCAATATGCGTCGGCATGCATGACGTTTAGAGGTGGGGTGCTTAAACTTACTGCTGAGAATTTTTTGAAATATTTGAGGGCGGAGGAACGGTGGGTGTTGTCGCGGCAAGACCTAAAAGATATGTTTGTGTGCGGGCTTGATATGAGCGAGTCTTTGCATGGAAGAATTGAAGGTTACTATCTTTCTGGTGTTGAGTTGAGTGCAAGCTACTTTCATGACGCTAATACTGTTGCCTCTAGGCTTCCAATGTTCTATGTGAATTTCGATCGCAAAATTTACATGCATATGGACTGTAATCGGGCGCATGAAGAATTGGCTTACTCAGACTGGCTTGCTAAGTGTTCGGATTTTTGCCATTTAGTACCCGACAGGGAGAGGTATTGGGTTTTAGAGGGTATGGATTATTGGAAGTATAGATTTTTGCAATCGGCATAAGATGCAAAAGGAACTGCGAATACTGCTGAAGCCTCTATTCAAGTTCCTGGACGTGTTCAGTCACGTGTTAACTTGATGGCCGGTGGCAAGATGCGGGTTGAGCGAATAAAGGGGGCAGATTTATTTTCCCTACCCTGATTTCTGAGCAGGGAGGCTCCAGTGCAGACGCCGTAAGGAGGCTCCGCGATGCCTAGGCAGAGGCGAGTGGTTTTACTGAACTATCCGCTTTACGTGGTTCAGTGTGGGTAAGATCGGCGGTGGTATACAGTAGAAATGAGAAATATAAGCACTAGACAAAACTAGAGTAGGGAAAATAAATCTGTCCCCTTTTCCCGGATAATAGGTGGTTCTATGAATGAATTATTTGGTCAGCCATACAACGAGGCTGACCCGTGCTGGGTAGTTATGTGCTACATGGATATAATGTACTCGGATGGTAGGTTTATTAGAGCCATTGAGTGCATTGTAAATAGGTGGGGCTATAGCACGGATGGGGCGTACTGTAATTTTCCTGATGAAAACAGTCCGTTTGATGAGGAGCACTTTGAGGGGGTTGAGTTTTCTTATGGCTATCCCCCTAAGGATGAAGACGCCATTGTTGTGAGCGAGGCTGTTTGTTCTAAGTTCATTCGGCTCGCTTGTGAAAAGTATCTTCAGCGCCATCCTGAAGATACTGAGAAAGTAAAAGAGCTTTTAGATAAACTCTCTTTCTGGCCGTAAAGGGGATAGATCTGAATGGCACTTACTTAACCCTTTTGGGATGACCGTGTTTCTTGATCGCTGCCCGAGCAGATTGACGTGTGCAGGTCAGTAATAAGCATAAAGGGGGCGGACTTATTTTCACTGCTCTAGAACTAAAAGGTAGGTAGATCTTCCCCGTTCAGTAATTCCCTGTTTTTTAAAAATTTACTTTTTCGATTTTAAAAGAAGAGCACTGACCTCCCTTTCGCTACTTCCGCAGAGTCCTGAACCTCCGGCCCCGCCATCCCTGGCGGGTCGCTCGCCGGGGCAACGTATGCGTTGCCTGGAGAAGAAGGGCCTGC
>NZ_SCND01000044.1:0-26261 GCF_005503585.1 Pseudomonas sp. 2VD | reverse complement strand
TCCCGTCATCACCCACCAATCTCGCAAGTTACGCGCAGCGGTAGTTCAGTCGGTTAGAATACCGGCCTGTCACGCCGGGGGTCGCGGGTTCGAGTCCCGTCCGCTGCGCCATTCACTTCCCCTCCCGAGTTCACCACCCCGAACTCGCCGTCTTCCGCCAGAAGGCGGGCAGCCAGGCTGCAACGAGAGGAAGTCGCTTTACCGGGCATCTTGCCCAGCCGACGCGCAGCGGTAGTTCAGTCGGTTAGAATACCGGCCTGTCACGCCGGGGGTCGCGGGTTCGAGTCCCGTCCGCTGCGCCATACATCTTCACCACGCCGAGGCGGGGTGAGCCACGAAGAAAGCGGCCAATGGCCGCTTTTTTCGTTTCCGTCGTCCCCTGCGTCTTCCGTTTTCTCCTTGTTTGCCGGATTTCCTGCTCCGTCGGTCCGCGCGCGGTAATCCCGCTGTCATCTTCCTCGTCTACAGCTGAAAGACACAGACGAACGAAAGGTGATCCGCGATGGACGACTACCAGGAAGAACTGCTGGAGCAGCATGCCGCCGAATGCGACCTGCCGGAGCCGGCGGACGACGCCACCGAGATGTGATCAGGCGCTCTGTCGCTGGGCGCGGCGGAATTCGCCGGGCGTCTGTCCGCTCCAGCGCTTGAAGGCGCGCTGGAAGGCTTCCGCCGAGGCGAAGCCGAGCAGGTAGGCGATTTCGCCGAAAGCCAGGTCGGTCTCGCGGATGTAGACCATCGCCAGGTCGCGGCGGGTGTCGTTGAGGATGCTGCGGAACTGCGTGCCTTCCTCGGCCAGCTTGCGCCGCAGGGTCCAGGTCGGCAACTTGAGGCGCGCGGCGACTTCCTCGAGGTCCGGCTCGCGGCCATTGAGCATCGGCCCCAACAGGCGGCTGACGCGCTCGCGCCAACTGCGGGTGCGGGTCAACTGCTCCAGTTCGCGGTTGCAGAGTTCCAGCATCTGGCTCCAGGTGCTCGGACAGTGCTCGGCATTCGCCAGGGCCAGGCTGGCCTGGCTCAGGCGCAACTGGTTGGTCGGCGCGCCGAATTCCACCGGGCAGCCGAAGAATGCCTCGTAGCGCTCGGCCCAAGGCGGCGCTGGATATTCGATCTCCACCCGCTCCGCTTTCAACGGCTGCCTTGCCAGAGCGCCGAGATGGCTGATCCAGCCTGCCAGCACCGAATCGACGACGAAGCGGTTGTAGGCGTTGTAAGGGCTGATCGAATAGAAGCGCAGCCAGGCGCCGCCGGCGTCTTCCACCAGGCTCGACTGGCCCCGGTAGTTCTGCGCGTAAAGCGGTTCCAGGTGGATCATTGCCCGCGCGGCGGCGCGCAGGTTGGGCGCCTGGGCGACGCTGACGCCGGCCAGGCCCATCTGTCCGAGACGGCTCAGGCGGCCCATCTGCAGGCCGAGGGCGGGGTCGCCGCTGAGCTGTATGGCGGCATGGCCGAGGCGCATGTAGCGAGGGATCGACAGGCGCGCCCCGGGTTCGGCCAGGCGCCGCTGGTCGAGGCCGTACTGTTCGAGCAGTGGCGCGGGCTCGACGCCGGCGGCGAGCAGGGCGTCGGCCAGCGCCTGGACGAAGCCGACCGAGAGGTCGCCGAGGCGAACCCGGGGCGCGCTCATAGCCAGAGATTGACCAGTTGCGCACCGCCGCCGGGATTGGCCTGGCGCATGCCCTGCGGCGAGCCGAGCAGGCTCTGGCCGTCTTCGGTGACGTTCCACAGGCGGCTATGGGCGAAGGCCACGGCGCCGCCGCGTGCACCGCTGGCCAGCAGGCGCTCGCCGACCGCCAGGCGCTGCCAGGCCTCGGCGTTGCTCAGGCTGTTCGGCGCCAGGCGCACGTCGCCGGGAACCAGCTCGGCATCGAAGCCGGGCCAGGGTTGCTGCCAGCGACCGCTCTGGTTCAGGGCGGCGGGGATCGCCAACAGTTCGACGCGCTGTTCGACCAGGGTGGCGTAGGTGTCCGGGTACCAGCTGTCGGTGCCGATCAGCACGCCCAGGCGTCCTGCAGGCGTATCCAGCACCTGCAGGCGCTCGCCGCGACCATTGTTGAGGTAGCTCAGTTCGTGACGGGTCGGGAACACCTTGCGTTGCGGCTGTCCGAGCGGCCGGCCGTCGGGACCGAAGGTCAGGCTGACGTTGTACAGCTGGCCGGTGCCGGGACGCAGCTCGCCGTCCTCGACCTCGGGGTCGGGCAGGACGATGGAGCCGGCGACCACCGTCACCTTGAAATCATGGGCGAGCCCGCCGAACAGGGTCTGGTAGTCGTGGGCCATGTCCACCGCCTTCATCCGGAACAGGGTGTCGGTGAGACGCTGATCGCCGCGCGCGGTGATCCAGCCGCGCGCCACCTTCAGCGGGTTGCTCGCGGCCATCCAGTCCATCGCCGTGGGCCAGTCGGCGGCGGCATAGACCTCGGGCTTCTCGCCGCTGGCCACCAGCCAGGTGCCGACATGCTCGGGGAACACCACCACCGTGCGCTCGTTGAGCAGGCCCTGGCGGCGGGCATTTTCCAGGTAGGCGTGGAATTTCAGCTGCAACCGTTCGGCGCTCTGGTAGTCCGGCGTGAACAGTTCCGGCTGGACCGCCAGCAGGTTGCCGCGCTCGCCGGGCTGGCCCTGGACCACGCTGACCTGGCTGCGCAGGTCGGACAGGTAGTGGCCTACCGGGCGGCGTTCGGCCCAGCCGGCGTAGGCGGCGAAGAGGGTGATGAGGATCAGGAAGATCAGCTTGCGCATGCGGGTCTCCAAGGCAGCCCACAGGGTAGGGGAGTGGCGTCGGCTTGCCAAGCATCCCTGTGCATTCCGATCAGTAACTTGTCATTTAGGATCATTGAGCGCTCCGGTGGCGCTCCTTAGAGTCGTCGCCATACCGACCGCTGCCCGTCCCGCGCATTGCGCCCGAGGCCGCGGCATATCCGTGAACGCGTTTCGCCCGATGTGGAGACCCCCGATGACCGCCGCCGTTCCCTATCCGCACCTGCTCGCCCCGCTGGACCTCGGCTTCACCACCCTGCGCAACCGCACCCTGATGGGGTCCATGCACACTGGCCTGGAAGAGAAGCCGCAGGGCTTCGAGCGCATGGCGGCGTATTTCGCCGAACGCGCCCGTGGCGGCGTCGGCCTGATGGTCACCGGCGGCATCGGCCCGAACGAAGAGGGCGGCGTGTATTCCGGCGCGGCCAAGCTGAGCACGCCGGAAGAGGCGGAGAAGCACAGGATCGTGACCCAGGCGGTGCATGAGGCGGGCGGCAAGATCTGCATGCAGATCCTGCATGCCGGCCGCTACGCCTACAGCCCGAAGCAGGTGGCGCCGAGCGCGATCCAGGCGCCGATCAATCCGTTCAAGCCCAAGGAACTCGACGAGGAAGGCATCGAGAAGCAGATCGCCGACTTCGTCAACTGCGCCAGCCTGGCCCAGGTCGCCGGCTACGATGGCGTCGAGATCATGGGGTCGGAAGGCTACTTCATCAACCAGTTCCTCGTGCAGCACACCAACCAGCGCACCGACCGCTGGGGCGGCAGCTACGAGAACCGCATGCGCCTGCCGGTGGAGATCGTCCGCCGGGTGCGCGAGGCGGTGGGGCCGAACTTCATCATCATCTATCGCCTGTCCATGCTCGACCTGGTCGAGGGCGGCAGCAGCTGGGACGAGATCGTGCTGCTGGCCAAGGCCGTCGAGAAGGCCGGCGCGACCCTGATCAACACCGGTATCGGCTGGCACGAGGCGCGCATCCCGACCATCGCCACCAAGGTGCCGCGCGCGGCCTTCACCAAGGTCACCGCCAAGCTGCGTGGCGAGGTCGGCATCCCGCTGATCACCACCAACCGCATCAACACTCCCGAGGTGGCGGAGAAGGTCCTGGCCGAGGGCGATGCCGACATGGTCTCCATGGCCCGGCCGTTCCTCGCCGACCCGGACTTCGTCAACAAGGCCGCCGCCGGCCACGCTGAACGGATCAACACCTGCATCGGCTGCAACCAGGCCTGCCTCGACCACACCTTCGGCGGCAAGCTGACCAGTTGCCTGGTCAACCCGCGCGCCTGCCACGAAACCGAGCTGAACTACATCCCCACCGCCAGGCCGAAGAAGATCGCCGTGGTCGGCGCCGGTCCGGCCGGCCTGGCCGCCGCCACCGTGGCCGCCGAGCGCGGGCACCGGGTCAGCCTGTTCGACGCCGCCGGCGAGATCGGCGGGCAGTTCAACGTGGCCAAGCGGGTTCCCGGCAAGGAAGAGTTCCACGAGACCCTGCGCTACTTCCGCAACAAGCTGGAGAGCACCGGCGTCGAGCTGCACCTGAACCGCCGGGTCGGCGTGGACGACCTGGTTGCGGGCGGTTATGACGAGATCGTCCTCGCCACCGGCATCGTTCCGCGCACGCCGGCGATCCCTGGCATCGAGCATCCGAAGGTGATCAGCTACCTGGATGCGATCCTCGAGCGCAAGCCGGTGGGCGGCAAGGTGGCGGTGATCGGCGCCGGCGGCATCGGCTTCGACGTCTCCGAATTCATCACCCATGCCGGTCCGTCCACCAGCCTGGAGCGCGAAGCGTTCTGGAAGCAGTGGGGGATCGATACCCGCCTGGAGGCCCGCGGCGGCATCGCCGGGGTCAAGGCCGAGGTGCATCCGGCGGCGCGCCAGGTGTTCCTCCTGCAACGCAAGAAGAGCAAGGTCGGCGACGGCCTCGGCAAGACCACCGGCTGGATCCATCGCGCCGGCCTGAAGAACAAGCAGGTGCAGATGGTGAATGCCGTGGAGTATCTCGGGATCGACGACGCCGGCCTGCATATCCGCGTTGCCGAGGGCGAGCCGCAGGTGCTGCCGGTGGATACCGTGATCGTCTGCGCCGGCCAGGACCCACTGCGCGAGTTGCAGGACGGCCTGCTGGCGGCCGGCCGGAGCGTGCACCTGATCGGCGGCGCCGATGTCGCCGCCGAGCTGGATGCCAAGCGCGCCATCAACCAGGGTTCGCGCCTGGCTGCCGAACTCTGAGAACCTGTCCGCGATCTGTTGCGTAGCGGAGAAACTGCGTTGAAAACGGCTTTTCTCCAGCTCGCACAGGTTCTGCGTATCGTCCCTGTCCGCGCTCGTCGGCGCGGCGGGGCGCTGCGCACCGGTTTGGTGAACGGTGGCGCTCTGCCACGGTGATCTCCGTCCGCTCAAAACCCGACCGCTTCACAATTTCCCCTACCGCTCGGCGGGCCGTCCGGCATCGCCCGGGTGTCTGCCAACCCAGTCACATTGCCCGCGACATTTTTTCCCCTAGACTTGCCCGAACAACGAGATAGCGCCTGTTTTTCAGGTGACATGCCAGATGGGTACTGCCGGATGCGGGCCGCCTCGCCAGGCGTTCGAGGGTTAGCGATGAGCATGCAGAAAAAGCCACAGATGGCGGAGGCCGTGCTGTTCTTCAACGACAGCGGCGTCTGCAAGGAAATGCTGTATCCCGAATTCGAGGCGCTGCTCGATGGCCTGGTGCGCATGCCGGAATACGCCGACCGGCAGATGCACCTGGCCTATGTGTTGATCAATCCGCGCCTGCAGGCGCGGGCGGCGGTGTTCTTCTATCTCGATTTCGACGAGCAGGGCGGCGCCGACACCGGCTGGAACCTGCCTCTGCGCAACCTCGCCGAACGCGCCGGACGCGGCCCCGACATGGGCGGCGGGCCGATCCGCCTGGCCTGTCGCAGCCAGTGCCCGGTGTCCTGGCACCAGATGCACCTGTGGGACCCGGAGAGCAGCGCCGGACGCAACCATTTCGTACTCATCCGCGACGCGCTCAGGCGCAACCAGCTCGGCCTGCTGGTGGACGAGGAGCCTGCCGCGGTGGAGCCGCAGCGGCTGCAGATGGCCGCCGAAGAACAATGGTACTCTGCCGGTCCCGCCGCCCCGAAGGCAGCGCCCGCGGAGCCTCCGCGCAAGCAGGAGGACGAGCAGGCGGCGCGCCTGGCGCAACTGGTCAAGCAGCAGCGGCAACAGCTCGCCGCCCTGGCCCGGCAGCAGGAGCAGCGCCTGGCCGGGCTCGCCCGGCAGCACGAAGAGGAACTGGCCAGGCGCGAACAGGACGCCCGCGGGCAACTGGACATCCTGCGCAGCGAAGTGCTCAGCCTGCAACAGGCCCTGGAGCGGCAGGCGCGGGAGAACGCCGAATTGCAGCAGCGTCTGCTGGAGCAGGGCGAGCAGTTCCAGCGCAACCGCGAGGAACTGACCCGGCAACTGCGTTTCATCGAGAACCAGGGGCGCAACGAGACCGACCTGCTGCGCTCGGAGTTCGCCGACGAACTGGAGGCTCGGGTGGCGGTGGCGGTGGCCGGCTACAAGGAGCAGGTCTCGATCCGCGACGTCGAACTGGCCTACCGCAACGAGCTGGACCAGCAACTGGAGCAGGAACTGGCCGAGCTGCGCGCCGAGCGCGACCGTCTGGCCGCCCAGGGGCCGGAGCAACTGCTGGAGCGTCTATCCGGCCAGGGCGTGGTATTCGTCGCCTACCATCCCGGCGCCGGGCACCTGACCATCCCCTTGCAGGACATCCCGCGTTACCAGGACAATCCGCTGGCCTACGCGGCGGCCAAGTGCTTCGTCTCCGAGAGCCAGTACCGCCAGTGGCTGGACCACTTCCAGCAGCCGCGCTGCGAGGCGCTGCTGCCCGGCGGCGAACGCTGCAACCTGCCGCTCGACCGGGTCGACAACCCGGCGCGCTTCGTCGCCGGCGACACCAACTGCTGCGCCCGGCACAAGACCACGGGGCGCCTGCGCACCGTGAGCTGACTTCTTGCCGTTTCCCCACTGGTCACCGCATACACCCTTGCAGCGTCTCGAACTCGACTGGCTGCAACGGGCCGGGGTCGAACTGGCGCTGCTGCGCCTGGACCAGGCCGATCCGTTGATCTCCGGCAACAAGGGGTTCAAGCTCGCGCCACACCTGGCGCTGGCCCGCGAGCAGGGGCTGGACGGCCTGATCAGCCTCGGCGGCGCCCACTCCAACCACCTGCACGCGCTGGCCGGCGCCGGCGCGCGTTTCGATTTCCGTTGCGTCGGCCTGTTGCGCGGACACGAAGTCGATACGCCGACGGTGCGCGACCTGCGCAGTCTCGGCATGGAACTGCACTGGCTCGGCTACGGTGGCTATCGCCAGCGGCATGCCGCCGGCTTCTGGCTTCCCTGGCGGGAACGTTACCCAGGTTTGCTGCCGGTCGCCGAGGGCGGTGGCGGGCTGCTGGGCGCGCGCGGTTGCATCGGACTGGTGGAGCGCATAGCGACCCAGTTGCCGACGCTCGGCTGGGACGATTACGACGCGATCTGGGTGGCCGCCGGTACCGGTACGACACTGGCCGGCCTGGTGCTCGGCGAGGCCGGGCGGCATCCCGTGGTGGGCGCGCTGGCGGTGCCGGAGGACCATGGCGTCGCCGCCCAGGTAGCGGCGACCCTTGCCGAGGCGGGCTGGGCCGATACCGGCTATCGCCTGCTGGACGCCAGCCGTGGTGGTTTCGCCCGCCTCGATGGGCGATTGGCGCGGTTCATCGTCGAGTTCGAGACGGCCAGCGGCGTCGCCCTCGAACCGCTGTACACCGGCAAGCTGCTGCTCGCCCTGCGCGAGGCCGTGGAGAGCGGCGCGGTGGCTCGCGGCAGCCGGTTGGTGGCGCTGCACAGCGGAGGCCTGCAGGGCCGCCGGGCATTGCAGGAGCGTTTGCTGGCGTTGCTCTGATCAGGCATCCGCGGCCTGGCGCGCGCTACCCCACAGGCTGAGCCCCGGCGGCCAGTCGTCGCTGGCCAGGAACAGGCGCTCGGCCTCTACCCAGTAGCCGTCGCGCGGCACCACCCTTACCAGCATTTGCGGACGTGCCTCGCCGGCGAAGGCGATATTCCAGCAGGCGCCGTCGCGCGGTGGGTCGAGCGGGTCCTGCCGCCGCATGGCCGGCGCCAGCCAGTGCTCGCGCGACAGATGCAGCCAATGCTGCCCGGCCTGCGGTCCGGCCAGGCTGGCCAGGTACGCCGGCCAGTCGCGCTGGCGGAGCCAGCGGCCACGCAGATGCCGTGGCTCGATGTCGGCGGGCAGGCTGCCCGGCCCGGGCCAGGGATGGAACAGGTAGCCGCTCAGCCACAATGCGGAAACGGCCGATTCGGCGCCATGGGCGGCCAGCACCTGGCGACCCTCGCGGGTCGCCGCCAGCGGCAACTGGTGTCGGCAGAGGTGTTCCAGCTTGCGTGACAGGCGGTCCTGGCCGCCGGGCCCGAGCCAGTCGCCGGGGCCGGACTGGGGCCCCAGGTAGAGTTTGATCGCCAGTTCCAGGTGGTGGATGCCGTCGTCGTCCCGCAGCAGCAGGTCGAGTTCGCCAAGGGTATGCCCGCCGTCGCGCACCGGCAGGTTGGCGGCGATCAGGCGCACGTCCGGGGCTTGTTCCAGGGCGAATTGCCAGAGATGTTCGTAGTACAGGCCGAGACGCTGCCGTGGCCACTGCGCGAGCCAGGCGGCGAGGTGCTGCGGCTGTCGCTCCTGTTCGCGCAACCAGGCGGCCAGGCGCTCCGGCTCCTGGCGCCAGCGGCTGGCGGCGAGCGGATGGCGCTGCGGCTCCGGGGTCCGGCGCAGCAACGGCGGGGCGAGCAGGGTCCAGGCCAGGTCGCGGACGGCCGGGTGGCGCAATTCGTCGAGCAGTTCGGTCAGCAGCGTCATACCCAGAGGTTAGCCGGGTTGCGCCACTCGCGGCGATTTCCCGTACATGCGCGGGTTTGCCGCTGTCCGCGGCTTTCGCCCATAATCCGCTCTATCCCGCCCGCCAGCTTTTCGCAGGAACCGCATGGAACCCTTTCGCAATATCGGCATCATCGGCCGCCTCGGCAGCACCCAGGTGCTGGATACCATCCGCCGGCTGAAGAAATTCCTGATCGATCGCCACCTGCATGTGATCCTCGAGGACACCATCGCCGAAGTCCTGCCCGGACACGGCCTGCAGACCTGCTCGCGGAAAATCATGGGCGAGATCTGCGACCTGGTGGTGGTGGTCGGCGGCGATGGCAGCATGCTCGGCGCGGCCCGCGCGCTGGCCCGGCACAAGGTGCCGGTGCTGGGGATCAACCGCGGTAGCCTGGGCTTCCTCACCGACATCCGTCCGGACGAACTGGAGGTCAAGGTCGGCGAGGTGCTGGACGGCCAGTACATCGTCGAGAGCCGCTTCCTCCTCGATGCCCAGGTGCGTCGCGGTATCGACTCGATGGGGCAGGGCGATGCGCTCAACGACGTGGTCCTGCACCCGGGCAAGTCGACCCGGATGATCGAGTTCGAGCTGTATATCGACGGCCAGTTCGTCTGCAGCCAGAAGGCCGACGGCCTGATCGTCGCCACGCCCACCGGTTCCACCGCCTACGCGCTGTCCGCCGGTGGTCCGATCATGCATCCGAAGCTGGATGCCATCGTCATCGTGCCGATGTACCCGCACATGCTTTCCAGCCGCCCGATCGTGGTGGACGGCAACAGCGAGCTGAAGATCGTCGTGTCGCCGAACATGCAGATCTACCCGCAGGTCTCCTGCGACGGGCAGAACCATTTCACCTGCGCCCCCGGCGATACCGTGACGATCAGCAAGAAGCCGCAGAAGCTGCGCCTGATCCACCCCATCGACCACAACTACTACGAGATCTGCCGGACCAAGCTCGGCTGGGGCAGCCGCCTGGGCGGAGGCGACTGATGCAACTCGACCCCGGACGTGGCTACGACCTGATCGGCGATGTCCACGGCTGCGCGCATACCCTGGACCGCCTCCTCGACCTGCTCGGCTACCGCCTGCAGGGCGGCGTCTGGCGCCATCCGCGGCGCCAGGCGCTGTTCCTCGGCGACATCGTCGACCGCGGCCCGCGCATCCGCGAGGCCCTGCACAGGGTGCACGCGATGGTCGACGCCGGCGAGGCGCTGTGCATCATGGGCAACCACGAATTCAACGCGCTCGGCTGGAGCACCCCGGCGGCGCCCGGCAGCGGCCGCCAGTACGTCCGCGAGCATACGCCGCGGCATGCCCGGCTGATCAAGGAGACCCTCGAGCAGTTCGAGGGCCACGACGCCGACTGGCGCGACTTCCTCGGCTGGTTCCAGCAACTGCCGCTGTTCCTCGATGCCGGGCGCTTCCGCATGGTCCATGCCTGCTGGGACGGCGAACTGATCGCGACCCTGCGCCGGCAGTTCCCCGACGGGCGGATCAGCGAAGCCTTCCTGCAGGAGTCGGCGGAGCCCGGCAGCTTCGCCGACCTGGCCTGCAACCGCCTGCTGCGCGGTACCGACATGCGCCTGCCGCACGGTGCCACGCTGACCAGCAGCGATGGCTATACGCGCGCCTTCTTCCGCACCAAGTTCTGGGTCGAGGACGAGGCGCCGCGCACCTACGGCGATATCGTCTTCCAGCCCGACGCGTTGCCCGAAGCGATCGCCCGCGAGCCGCTCAGCGAGGAGCAGAAGTCCAGCCTGCTGACCTACGGCGCCGACGAACCGCTGTTGTTCGTCGGCCACTACTGGCGACGCGGCACGCCGGCGCCGATCCGGCCGAACCTGGCCTGCCTGGACTACAGCGCGGTGATGTACGGCAAGCTGGCGGCCTACCGCCTGGATGAGGAAACCCGCCTGGACCGGCACAAGTTCGTCTGGGTCGAAGTGAAGCGGCCGGAGGCTGACGAGTGAGCGCGGTGCAGGTCCTGAAGTTTCCCCTGTCGGTCGACCTGGCCGGCTTCGTCGGCCTGCTGCGGCGTCTGAACGTGCCGCACCGGGTCAGCGAGGAATCCGGCCAGCAGGTCCTCTGGGTGCCCGACGAGCGGCTCGCCGAGCAGGTCCGCGAGTTGTACCGGCGTTATCCCGAAGGCGATCCGCAGGCGACCCTGGAGGCCGCGCCGCGACCGGCGGGGCAGGGTTTCGTCCGGCAACTGCGGATGAGCCCGATGACCGCCGCGGTGTTGCTGCTGACCTTCGTCGTCGCCGCCGTCACCTACCTTGGCGACAACTTCGCGACGATGCGCTGGCTGACCTTCCAGGACTTCCGTATCCAGGGCCAGTACGCGCTGTTCACGCCGTTGGCCGAGAGCCTGGCGGCGGGTCAATGGTGGCGGCTGTTCACGCCGATGCTGATCCACTTCGGCTGGCTGCACCTGGCGATGAACGCCATGTGGTTCTGGGAGCTGGGCCGGCGCATCGAATTCCGCCAGGGCCGTCCGATGCTGCTCGGCCTGACCCTGCTGTTCGGCCTGGTGTCCAACGTGGTGCAGTACGCGGTGAGCGGCGCCAGCCTGTTCGGCGGGTTGTCCGGGGTGCTCTATGGCCTGCTCGGGCACTGCTGGATCTTCCAGTACCTGGCGCCGAACCAGGCCTATCGCCTGCCCAGGGGCGTCGTGGCGATGATGCTGATCTGGCTGCTGGTGTGCCTGTCCGGGGTGATCGACCTGCTCGGCTTCGGCTCCATCGCCAACGGCGCGCACGTTGGCGGGCTGCTGGTCGGTTGCCTCAGCGGTTTGCTGGGCGGCCTGCTGGCGCGGCGTCGCCGTTGAGCGAGGGGCTGCGGCAGCTTCGATGTGCGCCGCCGGCCCCGGCCCGGTAGAATGGCCGGTACGCCTTTTCACCGGAGCCGGCCATGTCGTCCTTCAACCAAGCGATCGAGAACATCACTCCAGAGATCTACCAGAACCTCAAGCTGGCCATCGAGATCGGCAAGTGGCCGGACGGCCGCAAGCTGACCCAGGAGCAGAAGGAACTCTGCCTGCAGGCGGTGATCGCCTGGGAGCTGCAGAACCTCCCCGAGGAGGAGCGCACCGGCTACATGGGCCCGCAGCACTGCTCCTCGCATTCCGACGAGCCGATCCCGAACATCCTGTTCAAGTCGGACTCCGTGCACTGATGGAAGAAATCGCCCGCGGCGCGCTGAGCAAGATGACGGCGCGCCTGGAAAGCAATGCTCCCGTGCAATACGCCTTCCGCCTCGACGACCGCGAAGTCGCGGTGAACCCGCTGATCGGCCGGCCGCTGCGCCTGGAGTACCTCGGCAGCATCTTCTGCACCCATTGCGGCCGCAAGACGAAGAAGAGTTTCAGCCAGGGCTATTGCTATCCCTGCTTCACCCGGCTGGCGCAGTGCGACAGTTGCATCGTCAGCCCGGAGAAGTGCCACTACGAGCAGGGCACCTGCCGCGAACCGGAGTGGGGCGAGCGGTTCTGCATGACCGACCACGTGGTGTACCTGGCCAACTCCTCCGGGGTGAAGGTCGGCATCACCCGCGCCAGCCAGATTCCCACCCGCTGGATCGACCAGGGTGCGCGCCAGGCGCTGCCGATCCTGCGCGTGGCCACCCGCCAGCAGTCCGGCCTGGTGGAAGACCTGCTGCGCAGCCAGGTCGCCGACCGCACCAATTGGCGGGCCATGCTCAAGGGCGAAGCCGAGCCGGTCGATCTGGCGGCAGTCCGCGAGCAGTTGTTCGACCAGTGCGCCGACGGCCTGCGCGAATTGCAGCAACGTTTCGGCCTGCAGGCGATCCAACCGGTTATCGACCTCGATCCGCTCGAGATCGCCTACCCGGTCGAGGCCTACCCGAGCAAGGTCGCCAGCCTCGACCTGGAAAAAACGCCTATCGTCGAAGGCACGCTTCGCGGTATCAAGGGCCAGTACCTGATCCTCGACACCGGGGTGATCAACATTCGCAAATACACGGCCTACCAGATCGCCGTGCATCACTGAGCAGAAGGGCCACAAGCCATGCGCACCGAGCAACCGAAAGTCATCCACCTCAAGGACTATCAGGCGCCGGACTACCTGATCGACGAGACCCACCTGAAGTTCGAACTGTTCGAAGACCACAGCCTGGTGCACGCCGAGTTGAAGCTGCGGCGCAACCCCGAGCGCGGCGCCGGCCTGCCGCCGCTGTTGCTGCATGGTCAGCAACTGGAGCTGCTGGCGCTCGAACTGGACGGCCAGGCGCTCGGCGCGGACGACTACCAGCTGGACGACGAGCAGCTCGGGGTGCAACCGCGGCAGGCCGAGTTCGTCCTCAGGAGCACGGTGCGTATCCATCCGGAGAGCAACACCGCGCTGGAAGGCCTGTACAAGTCCGGCAAGATGTTCTGCACCCAGTGCGAGGCCGAGGGTTTCCGCAAGATCACCTATTACCTCGACCGTCCCGACGTGATGAGTCGCTTCACCACCACCGTCAGCGCCGAACAGCAGCGCTACCCGGTGCTGCTCTCCAACGGCAACCCGGTGGCCAGCGGTTCCGAAGGCAACGGCCGGCACTGGGCGACCTGGGAAGACCCGTTCAAGAAGCCGGCCTACCTGTTCGCCCTGGTCGCCGGCGACCTCTGGTGCGTCGAGGACAGCTTCCGCACCATGAGCCAGCGCGACGTGGCGCTGCGCATCTACGTCGAGCCGGAGAACATCGACAAGGTCCAGCACGCCATGGACAGCCTGAAGAAGTCGATGCGCTGGGACGAGGAGGTCTACGGCCGCGAGTACGACCTGGACATCTTCATGATCGTCGCGGTCAACGACTTCAACATGGGCGCGATGGAGAACAAGGGCCTCAACATCTTCAACTCCAGTTGCGTCCTGGCCCGCGCCGAAACCGCCACCGACGCCGCCCACCAGCGGGTCGAGGGCGTGGTGGCGCATGAGTATTTCCACAACTGGTCGGGCAACCGGGTGACCTGCCGCGACTGGTTCCAGCTGTCGCTCAAGGAAGGCTTCACCGTATTCCGCGACTCGGAATTCTCCGCCGACATGAACTCGCGCACGGTCAAGCGCGTCGAGGACGTCGCCTTCCTGCGCACCAACCAGTTCGCCGAGGACGCCGGGCCGATGGCGCATCCGGTGCGCCCCGACTCGTTCATCGAGATTTCCAACTTCTACACCCTGACCGTCTACGAGAAGGGCTCGGAAGTGGTGCGGATGATCCACACCCTGCTCGGCGCCGAAGGCTTCCGCAAGGGCTCGGACCTGTACTTCCAGCGCCACGACGGCCAGGCGGTGACCTGCGACGATTTCGTCAAGGCCATGGAAGACGCCAATGGCGTCGACCTGACCCAGTTCAAGCGCTGGTACAGCCAGTCCGGCACTCCGCGCCTGGCGGTGGAAGGCGAGTACGAGGCCGCCGCCCGCCGCTACACCCTGACGGTGCGCCAGAGCTGCCCGCCGACTCCCGGCCAGCCGAGCAAGGAACCCTTCGTCATCCCGCTGGAGCTGGGCCTGCTCGACGGCCAGGGCCACGAACTCCCGCTGCGCCTGGAAGGCGAGGCCGCGGCCCAGGGCGGCAACCGCGTGCTGGCGGTGACCGAGGCCGAGCAGCGCTTCGTCTTCGTCGAGGTGCCGGAGCAGCCGCTGCCATCGCTGCTGCGCGGCTTCTCCGCGCCGGTGAAACTGAGCTTCCCCTACAGCCGCGACCAGTTGCTGTTCCTCATGCAGCACGACAGCGACGGCTTCAACCGCTGGGAGGCCGGCCAACAGCTTTCGGTGCAGGTCCTGCAGGAGCTGATCGGCCAGCACCAGCGCGGCGAGCAACTGGTACTCGACCCGCGCCTGATCGAGGCCTACCGCACCCTCCTGGCGGACGAGGCGCTGGACCAGGCGATGGTCGCCGAGATGCTCTCGCTGCCCAGCGAGGCCTATCTCACCGAGATCAGCGAAGTTGCCGATGTCGACGCGATCCATGCCGCCCGCGAATTCGCCCGCCAGCGTATCGGCGAAGCGCTGTTCGAGCCGTTGTGGCAGCGTTACCAGGCCAACCGCAAGATTTCCCGCGACACCGCCTACCTCGCCGAGGCCTCGCACATCGCCCGGCGCAGCCTGCAGAATATCGCGCTGTCCTACCTGTCGCTGTCGGGCCGGGAGGAAATCCTCGCCGCCTGCCTGGAGCAGTACGAAGGCTGCGACAACATGACCGAGCGCCTGACCGCCCTGGCGGTGCTGGTCAACTCCGGCTTCGAGGCGGAGAAGGGCAAGGCCCTGGCCATGTTCGCCGACTACTTCAAGGACGACCCGCTGGTGATGGACCAGTGGTTCAGCGTGCAGGCCGGCTCGCCGCTGCCGGGCGGGCTGGAGCGGGTCCAGGCGCTGATGCAGCACCCGGCCTTCACCCTGAAGAACCCGAACAAGGTGCGCGCGCTGATCGGCGCGTTCGCCAACCAGAACCTGGTCAACTTCCATCGTCCTGACGGCGCCGGCTATCGCTTCCTCGCCGACCAGGTGATCGTGCTCAACGCACTCAACCCGCAGATCGCCTCGCGCCTGCTGGTGCCGCTGACCCGCTGGCGCAAGTACGACGAGGCGCGGCAGGCGCTGATGCGCGGCGAGCTGGAACGCATCCTGGCCTCCGGCGAGCTGTCCAGCGACGTCTACGAAGTGGTGAGCAAGAGCCTGGCCTGATCCGCCAGCTTCTCCCAGAAGAGGGTGTTACTGGCCACTGGCTGGTAACGCCCTTTGTTACTTCTGGGAATCGCTTCACTGTTTTCCATTGATGGAGCCCGCTTAATCGTGTTTCGCGAACCACCCTGCGCAGGCTCTGCGAAGGGACTTTTCGCGCCACCGGCGACATTCGCCTGGCGCGTTTTGTCGGACACTTCCTGTTTTCTGGTCAGTGAATGAACAGTCATCTAGCAGGAAGTCCTGTTTTTGTCGCAATCCATTGAATTCCCTGGAGGATTCCGTTGAATTGGCATCCCGGTTGCACTGCCTCGTCGCGCGGTTCCCTTTCGTCGACGCGAGGCCGGTGACGCCGCGACCACCCATAACAAGGCCGCAGAGAAACGGCCGAACGGCGAACCGCCCGCAGTGGCGGCGCCCAACGCATGACCACATGGAGTGAGTTCCCGATGTACATCCCCAACCGCCAGCCCCGGCTGCGCTCCGCGCCGGCCCGGGCCGGCTTCGCCTTCGCCGGGCTGCTGCCGCTGCTGGGCGGCCAGGCCCAGGCCGTCGAATTCAGCTTCCTCGACAACGAGGTGTCCGGTTCGCTCGATACCACCCTGTCCTACGGCACCCTGTGGCGGGTGCAGGGGCAGGACAAGAGCAACAACGACATCAACACCAACGACGGCAACCGCAACTTCGATACCGGCCTGGTTTCCGAGGTCTACAAGATCACCTCGGACCTGGAGGCGACCTGGCGCAACTATGGCGTGTTCATCCGCGGCACGGCGTTCTATGACACCCAGATCATGGACAAGCGCAACGACTACTACAGCCACAACGATCCATCGCAGCCGAGCCAGAGCTATCCCCACGACGACCGTTTCACCAGCCAGACCCGCGACATCGCCGGGCACAAGGCGGAAATCCTCGACGCCTACGTCTACGGCAGCTGGGACATCGGCAACATGCCGCTGAGCGCGCGCTTCGGCCGCCAGGTGTTCAACTGGGGCGAGGGCATCTTCTACCGTGGCGGGGTCAACACCACCAACCCGGTGGACGCCGCCAAGTACCGCCTGCCCGGTTCCGAGCTCAAGGAAGTGCTGATGCCGGTGGAAGCGCTGAGCTTCAACATCGGCCTGACCGACAACCTGTCGATGGAAACCTTCTACCAGTGGAACTGGAAGGAAACCCGCCTCGACCCGGTCGGAACCTTCTTCTCCGAGACCGACCTGTTCGCCGACGGCGGCAACACCGGCTACAGCGACTTCACCGGCACCGCGCTGGACACCCCGGTGCCCGGCTTCGGCAACGTCATCGGCCTGTACCAGGCGCTGGGCAACAATCCGCTGCTCAGCGGCGCGCTGAAGAACACCGGCCTCTATGCCAACGGCGTGACCCCGGCCTACGGCAACGTGATGAAGGTGTCGTCCATCGGCAAGGACATCAACGCGCGCAACGACGGCCAGTTCGGCGTGGCCTTCCGCTACATCGCCGAGGAACTGAACAGCACCGAGTTCGGCTTCTACTTCGTCAACTACCACTCCAAGGAGCCGACCCTGTACGCCGACATCGGCGACTATGCCGGGGCCGACCTGGCGGCGCTGGCCAACACCCTGCGGCCGATCGCCGGTAACCTCGCCGAAGCCCTGGCCAACGGCCTGGTGACCGCCGACGTGATGGGCAACATCAATGCCCGGCGCGAGTTCGCCGAAGACATCCGCATGTACGGCTTCAGCTTCAACACCACGGTGGGCGACGCCTCGGTGTTCGGCGAGCTGGCCTACCGGCCGAACCTGCCGATCGGCATCGCCGCCACCAACGACCTGATCGGCGACCTCGCCCACGGTGCGGCGGAAGCCGCCAACGGCGGGCAGATCAACGTCGGCGGGCAGATGGTCGGCCTCGGCGGGCAGATCCACAACTACGAGCGGGTCGAGGCGTTCAACACCTCCCTCGGGACCATCTACAACTTCGGCCCGTCGCTGAGCTTCGACTCGTTGACCGGCGTCGCCGAGCTGGCCTCGGAACACCTGCGTGGCAGCAGCCTGAAGTACACCGCCTACGACGGCAGCACCCGCTACTATGCCGGGCGTGGCAACAGCTCGTACGTTTCCGGCGGCGACCGTGGCGACCAGGTGAACCGCAACGCCTACGGCTACACCCTGCTGCTCAGCGGCACCTGGAACGACGTGTTCGCCGGGGTCAACGTGTCGCCCTACGTGGTCTACAAGGACGACTTCGAAGGCAACTCCTACCAGACCGGCAACTTCATCGAAGGTCGCAAGGCCTACACCCTGGGGGTCAAGGCCACCTACCTGAACAGCCTGGAAGGCGAACTGCAGTACACCGAGTTCTACGGCGGCGGGCAGAACAACAACATCCGCGACCGCGACAACATCGGCCTGACCGTCAAGTACTCCTTCTGACCGAACCGATAACGACACGGGCGCCGCGAGCGCCCGGCACCTCACACGGAGAACCCTCATGTTGAACAAGCACCTGCTGATCGGCGCTTCCCTGGCGCTGGCACTGGGCAGCGGCGGCGCGCTGGCCGGCGTTTCCGCCGGCGAGGCGGCGCAACTGAAGTCGAGCCTCACCCCGCTGGGCGCGGAGAAGGCCGGCAACGCCGCCGGCAGCATTCCCGCCTGGACCGGCGGCATCACCCAGGCGCCGGCCGGCTACAAGCCGGGCCAGCACCACCCGGACCCGTTCGCCGCGGACAAGCCGCTGTTCACCATCGACAAGGCCAACCTGGAGCAGTACAGGGAACACCTGACCCCGGGCCAACTGGCGCTGTTCAAGACCTACCCGGACAGCTTCCGGATGCCGGTCTACCCCAGTCGCCGTTCCGGCTCGGCGCCGCAGTGGCTGTACGACAACACCTTCGCCAATGCCACCAGCGCCAGGCTGCTGGACGGCGGCAACGGGTTCGCCGACGCCTATGGCGGGGTGCCGTTCCCGATTCCGAAGAGCGGCGTGGAGGCGCTGTGGAACCATGTCGCCCGCTACCGCGGTACCTATGTCGTGCGCCGCGCCTCGGAAGTCGCGGTACAGCGCAACGGTAGCTACTCGCTGGTGACCTCGCAGCAGGAAGCGCTGTTCAAGTACTACCTCAAGGGCGGCAGCTTCGCCGACCTGAACAACCTGATGTTCTACTACCTGTCGTTCACCAAGAGCCCGGCGCGCCTGGCCGGTGGCGCGGTGCTGGTGCACGAGACCCTCGACCAGGTCAAGGAGCCGCGCCAGGCCTGGGGCTACAACGCCGGCCAGCGCCGTGTGCGGCGTGCGCCGAACCTTGCCTACGACACGCCGATCGCCGCCGCCGACGGCCTGCGCACCGCCGACGACACCGATATGTTCAACGGCGCGCCGGACCGCTATGACTGGAAGCTGCTGGGCAAGAAGGAAATCTACATTCCCTACAACAACTACAAGGTCAGCAGCCCCGAGGTGAAGTACGAGGAACTGCTCAAGCCGGGCCATCTCGATCCGCAATACACCCGCTACGAACTGCACCGCGTGTGGGTGGTGGAAGGTACCCTGAAGCCGGGCGCGCGGCATATCTACTCCAAACGCACCCTGTACCTCGACGAGGACAGCTGGAGCGCGGCGGTGGTCGACCAGTACGACGGTCGCGGCGAACTGTGGCGGGTGTCCATGGCCTACCTGAAGAACTTCTACGACCTGCCGTACACCTGGAGCGCGCTGGACGTGTTCCACGACCTGCAGGCGCGTCGCTACCACGTGCAGAACCTGGACAACGAGGAGCCGGGTACCATCGACTTCACCCAGGCGATACCGGACGACTCCTACTTCAAGCCCTCGGCCCTGCGCCGCCGCGGCACCCGCTGATCGCTCCGCTCGCCGGCGCCGACCGCTTCCCTCCGGGGAGGAGGGCGGCGCCGATCCCCCGTTACAGACGGCTTACACGCTTAACAAAAGATAACGTGGCTTCAATTGTCTCCGTCGCCAAACGCTGGCTATATAACGCTCACCACGAACCACTAATAACAACAACGGGGACGGTATCCATGCGTGAGCCCATGACGTGGCGCACTTCGCCCGGCCAATCCGCGGACGCTTCGCGGCATCCGGCCATTCCTTCCAGATCGCCCCTGGCCAGCAGGGCCCTGTCGTTTCTCGGGGCGCTTTCTCTTCTGACCTTCGCCGCGACCCCGGTCCTGGCCGAGTCGACGCCAACCGCCGCGCCGCCGCAATTCGCCGTGGAATCGCCGAAGGCCGCCAGCAGCCTGCTGCTCAGCGTCGCCCATGCCGGCAAGCGGCTGGTCGCGGTCGGCGACCGTGGGCATATCCTGCTCTCCGACGACGACGGCAAGACCTGGACCCAGGCCAAGGTGCCGACCCGCCAGTTGCTCACCTCGGTGTTCTTCGTCAACGAGCGCAAGGGCTGGGCGGTCGGGCACGATGCGCAGATCCTCGTCAGCGACGACGCCGGCAGCACCTGGACCAGGCAGTTCGAGGACCTCGGCCGCGAAGCGCCGTTGCTGGACATCTGGTTCGCCGACGAACAGCACGGCCTGGCCGTCGGTGCCTATGGCGCGCTGCTGGAGACCCGCGACGGCGGCCAGCACTGGGAAGACGTCAGCGAGCGCCTGGACAACGAGGACCAGTTCCACCTCAACGCCATCGCCGCGGTCAAGGACAACGGCCTGCTGGTGGTCGGCGAAGCCGGCAGTCTGTTCCGCTCGAAGGACTGGGGCGCCACCTGGGAAAAACTCGAAGGCCCCTACGAGGGCTCGCTGTTCGGCGCCATCGGTACCGCCGATGCGGGCGGTGTGCTGGTCTACGGCCTGCGCGGCCACCTGTTCCGCTCCGCCGATTTCGGTAACAGCTGGGAAGAGATACCGCTGAAGGCGGCGTCCGGCGACCTGGAATTCGGTCTCTCCGACGGCGCGCTGCTGGCGGACGGGCGGATCGTCGTGGTCGGTCACGGCGGCAGCGTTCTCGAAAGCACCGACGGCGGGCGCAGCTTCAGCGTGTTCAACCGTCCCGACCGGCTGTCCCTGGCCGGCGTCAGCGCCACCGGCGACGGCCACCTGATCCTGGTCGGCCAGGGCGGCGTGCACCTCGCTGCGGCGAACGGTGCCGCGCTCGAACAACCACAATAAGGCGGGGTCGCATGAGTGCCATGAACCAGCATCAGCAAAACAAGGCGAGCCTGCTCGAACGCCTGATCTTCAATAATCGGCCGGCGGTGATCTTCATCTGCCTGCTGGTCAGCGTCTTCCTGTTCTACCAGGCCACCCAGGTGCGGCCGTCCACCAGCTTCGAGAAGATGATCCCGCTGGAGCACCCGTTCATCCAGAAAATGCTCGAGCACCGCAACGACCTGGCCAACCTCGGCAACACCGTGCGCATCTCGGTGGAGGCGGTGAATGGCGATATCTTCACCAAGGAATACATGGAGACGCTCCGGCAGATCCATGACGAGGTGTTCTACATCCCCGGCGTCGATCGTTCCGGCCTGAAGTCGCTGTGGAGCCCCAGCGTGCGCTGGACCGAAGTGACCGAGGAAGGCTTCGCCGGCGGCGAGGTGATCCCGCAGACCTACGACGGTTCGCCGCGGGCGCTGGAGGAGCTGCGCAACAACGTGCTCAAGTCCGGGCAGATCGGCCGCCTGGTGGCGAACAACTTCAAGTCGAGCATTGTCGACGTGCCGCTGCTGGAGATGTACCCGAACCCGAAGAACCAGAGCGAACTGATCAAGCTCGACTACCGCCAGTTCTCCCATGAGCTGGAAGAGAAGATCCGCGACAAGTACCAGTTGCAGAACCCCAACGTGAAGGTGCACATCGTCGGCTTCGCGAAGAAGGTCGGCGATCTGATCGACGGGCTGGTGATGGTGGTCGGCTTCTTCGGTATCTGCCTGCTGATCACCCTGGTCCTGCTGTACTGGTTCACCAAGTGCATCCGCAGCACCATCGCCGTGCTGATCACCACCCTGGTAGCGGTGCTCTGGCAGCTCGGCCTGCTCAACCTGGTCGGTTTCGGCCTCGATCCCTATTCGATGCTGGTGCCGTTCCTGATCTTCGCCATCGGTATTTCCCACGGCGTGCAGAAGATCAATGGCATCGCCTTGCAGTCCAGCGGCGCCGACAATGCGCTGATGGCGGCGCGGCTGACCTTCCGCCAACTGTTCCTGCCCGGGATGATCGCGATCCTCGCCGACGCCGTCGGCTTCATCACCCTGCTGGTGATCGACATCGGGGTGATCCGCGAGCTGGCCATCGGCGCCTCGATCGGCGTGGCGGTGATCGTCTTCACCAACCTGATCCTGCTGCCCGTGGCGATCTCCTACATCGGCATCAGCAAGAAGGCGGTGCAGCGCAGCAAGGATGACGCGGTGCGCGAGCACCCGTTCTGGCGCCTGCTGTCGAACTTCGCCAGCCCGAAGGTGGCCCCGGTGTCCATCGCCATCGCCCTGCTGATGCTCGGCGGCGGCCTCTGGTATGGCAAGCACCTGAAGATCGGCGACCTCGACCAGGGTGCGCCGGAACTGCGTCCCGACTCGCGCTACAACCTCGACAACGACTTCATCATCCGCAACTACTCGACCAGTTCGGACGTGCTGGTGGTGATGGTCAAGACCTCCCCGGAAGGCTGCTCCACCCACCAGGCCCTGGCGGCCATGGACGAGCTGGCCTGGAAGCTGGAGAACACCGAGGGCGTGCAGTCGGCGATCTCGATGGTCACCGTGTCCAAGCAGGTGATCAAGGGGATGAACGAAGGCAACCTGAAATGGGAGACCCTGTCGCGCAACCAGGACGTGCTGAACAACTCCATCGCCCGTGCCGACGGTCTCTACAACACCGACTGCTCGCTGGCGCCGCTGCTGGTCTTCCTCAACGACCACAAGGCCGAGACCCTCGACCGCGCGGTGGCGGCGGTGCAGGCCTTCGCCGCGGAGAACGACAAGGACGACCTGCAGTTCCAGCTGGCCGCCGGCAACGCCGGGATCGAGGCCGCCACCAACGAGGTGATCAAGCAGTCCGAACTGATCATCCTGGTGCTGGTGTACATCTGCGTGGCGGCCATGTGCATGATCACCTTCCGTTCCTTCGCCGCGACCCTCTGCATCGTCCTGCCGCTGATCCTCACCTCGGTGCTGGGCAACGCGCTGATGGCGGCGCTGGGCATCGGCGTGAAGGTCGCGACCCTGCCGGTGATCGCCCTCGGCGTCGGCATCGGGGTGGACTACGGGATCTACATCTACACCCGCCTGGAGTCTTTCCTGCGCATGGGCCTGCCGTTGCAGGAGGCCTACTACGAGACCCTCCGCTCCACCGGCAAGGCGGTGCTGTTCACCGGCCTGTGCCTGGCGATCGGCGTGGCCACCTGGATCTTCTCGGCGATCAAGTTCCAGGCCGACATGGGCCTGATGCTGACCTTCATGCTGCTCTGGAACATGTTCGGCGCCCTCTGGCTGCTGCCGGCCCTGGCGCGTTTCCTGATCAACCCGGCCAAGCTGCAGGCCAGGAAGGCCTCGCTGTTCGCTCACTGAGTCGCACCGAGCCTCGCCAAGACCGCGGCCCCGGCCGCGGTTTTTTTCGCGCGGAGGAAGGCCGCCGCGCTTCAGTCCGGTGTGGCGGGGAACAGCAGCTCGCAGCGGAAACGCTGCTCGTCGCTGCTGTAATGCAGGCGCCAGCCGCTCTTCTGGCACAGGCGCTGGACCAGGTCGAGGCCCAGGCCATAACCGAACGCCATCGACTCGTCCGTGCCCTGGGCCGCGCCGATGGGGTTGCTGATCAGCAGGCTGCGGTCGCGCACGACGATTTCCACCACGCCCTCGTCGCTGTACTGCAGGGCGTTGCGCAGCAGGTTGCCGATGATGATCCGCGCGCGGGTCTGCGGCAGGCTGTGTGGCTCCACGTCGAGGTGGAAGGTCAGGCCGCGGCGCTGGCTCAGCGCCTGCTGTTCCTCGAGCAGCTCCTCCAGCAGGCGACCGACCTCGATGTGTCCGTCGTCGCGCAGTTCGCCGCTCTCGCGGCTGAGCCAGAGCAGGGTTTCGGTCATCTGCTGCATGCCCAGCGCCGAGCGGCGGATGCGTTGCAAGGCATGCGGGGAGGGCGCGCGGCCGGGTTGGTCGAGCAGCTCCAGGTTCATGCCGATCACCGCCAGCGGGGTGCGCAGCTCATGGCTGGCGTAGCGCAGGAAGCGCTCCTCGCGCTGGCTGAAGTCCTTGATCCGGGTCACGCTGTTCCACAGGGTATCCGCCAGCACGTTGAGTTCGCGGTAGTTGAAGCGCGGCCGCTGGCTGTCCGGGGCGAGGTCGTCGAGGGTCATCGACCAGCGCGTCAGCTTGCGCAACGGCGCGACGATGAACCAGACCAGCAGGCCGACGGCGGCCAGCGAAGGCAGGGTGACCGATAGGGTGACGATCCAGGTCTGCCTGACGCGGGCGTCGATGATGGCGTCGGACAGCGGCGTGTCGATGCTGCCGGCGGCGTCGTTGTCGTAGAGGTAGAGCGTCTTGCCGTCGGCCAGTGGCTGGCGGACCACCACGTAGGCATCGTCGCTGGGCGCGTCGTCATCCTCCTCTTCGTCATCGTCGTCCCAGTTGCCGAGCAGTTGCATGGCGCCGATGCTCTTGTAGGGCGGGGTGTCGAGCATCTCCCTGAGTTTCGGCGGCAGCCCCGCGGTGCCGACGCTGCCCTTGAAGTAGTAGCTGTCCGGCGCCGGCGTAGCCGGGTCTTCCTGGTAGCGCTGGGCGAAGTACAGCCCTTCCTCTTCCATCATCATGCTGAGCAGGTAGAGGGCGCCGGTCTCGCCGTAGTCGCCGAGCATGCGCGTGTAGACCAGCAACACCCCGGCGAGGATCAGGCTGACGCCGCCACCGACGATGGGGATCAGGCTCAGGCCGCGTTTCATTTGCGCTCCAGTTGGAAGCCGACGCTGTGCAGGGTATGGATCAGAGGGGTGGCGAACCCCTTGTCGACGGTGCTGCGCAGGTGGTGCATGTGCACGTTGAGGGTGTTGCTTTCCGGCGGCTCGTCGCCCCAGACGCTGCGCCCCAGCTGCTCGCGGGTGACCAGCGCGGGGCTGGCGCGCATCAGGCACTCGAGGATCTTCCAGGCGGTGGGGGACAGCGCCAGGGGCGTGCCGCCGCGGCTGGCCTGGCGGCTGTCGAGGTCCATCACCAGGTCGTCGACCTGCAGGCGCTGGGCCTGGCCGCTGCGGCGCCGGCTGAGGGCTTGCAGGCGGACCAGCAGCTCCGGCAGTTCGAAGGGCTTGAGCAGATAGTCGTCGGCGCCGGCGTCGAAGCCGTCGAGCTTGTCCTGCAGGGTATCCAGGGCGGTGAGCATGAGTACCGGGGTCTGCAGGCCGGCTTCGCGCAGCTGGCGACAGACCTGCCGGCCGTTGATGCGCGGCAGCATGATGTCCAGCAGGATCACGTCGTAGCGGTTGGCGCGCGCCAGGTTGAGGCCGGCCTGGCCGTCGCGGGCGTGATCGCAGACCACCCCGGCGGCCTCGAGGTAGTCGATGACGGTGCCGGCGAGATCGAAGTTGTCTTCGACGACGAGTACATGGATATGCATGGTATCTGTTCGCATGACGGATGGGACGCTGTGCCTGGTTCGCCGCGGGCGTTGCCCGCGCCTACTTGAGCACCTTGATCGGCTTCACCGGGGTGCCGTCGCTCCACTGGCCCATGCCGGTCTGCTCCGGCGTAGCGCCCAGGGCGTACTGGCGGTTGCGGTTGTAGAACGCCGCGTCGGTGAGGCCATCGAACAGCTTCCAGGTGCCGTACCAGTCGAGGGCGTCGATCACCAGCGGGTCGTGGCCGGTATAGCGGCCTTCGGCCTGCTGCACTTCGAGGCGCTTCTCGACGCGGTCGAGCAACCAGTCGCTGTCTTCTTCCTTCGGATACTGCGGGCCGAATACCGGTGCGGTGGGCGCCGCGTGGTTGGCCAGCAGCGGCGGAGCGCCGTGGCGATCGCTGCGCAGCAGCAGGAGGTTCTTGTCGCTGGGCGGAATGTGCCGGCTCTGGCGGTAGATGCGCTTGGCGTCGGTGCAGGCCACGTGGCTGTCCTCGTCGCCGCAGACCGCCAGCAGCAGGGTACCCTTGGCCAGCCCCGACAGGCGTTCCTGGGCCACGCCGTCCCAGCGCTTGCCCTGGCTCTTGCCGGGCTCGACCACCATCAGCGCCTTCGCCGCCGGCAGCTTCAGGCGTTCGCTGGCGGCCGCCAGGTTGGCGGCGAGCAGTCCGCCGGCGGAGTGGCCGAGGTAGGCGACCTGGTTCAGCCGCGGGCGCACCCCCAGCTCGCCGGCCTGCAGGCGCCTGAGAGCGTCGCCGAGGGCGCCGGCGGCATTGTCGAGGAAGTCTGCGTTGGGCGTCTTCAGGTCCGGCTGGTAGCGCGGGTAGACCACCACCATGCCGCGGCGAACGATATGGTCGATCCAGGCGCGGTAGAGGTCCGGCTGCATCACGCTCCAGCCGTGCAGGAAGATCACCAGCGGAGCGTTGCCGGGGACCGGTTGCTCGGGGGTGAACACCCAGTATTCGCGAGCGCCTTCGCCGAAGTGCCACTGATGCACGCTGGCATGGCGATAGGCCGCGCCGCCCGGCCCTTCGGCCGGCTGCGTCGGCGGCGTGGGCGCGGTCGGCGGTTCGGCGGCCGTCGCGGCGTGGCCCAGGAGCAGGCCGCACAGGACGAGGTACAGGGTACGGAAGCGCATGCGGGCCCTCTTGCGGAATCGGAATGTCGTGCCAGTCCTAACCATAGCGCCGTTCAGCGCGGATAGAGCGGTGGCAGGCCGCCATTGTCGACCGCTCCCGCCGGCGCTTGTTCCGTGGTGGGCAGGGCGCGGATCGCCCGCCACAGGTCCTCGCCCTGCCAGGAATGGCCGCTCTCGCTGTACAGCGCGCCGTTGAGG
>NZ_SCND01000449.1:0-4190 GCF_005503585.1 Pseudomonas sp. 2VD | reverse complement strand
GACAGGCCCGAACCACGGGCCTTTGCCTGCTCGCCATCATTGTGACGTCAAATTAATGGCGAAATAAAACCAAATTACGTTGCCTGAAATAATGCACATCTGCACAATTGGCCCTTTCGCCAAAAGTTCGACACACGCTTTCGATCCATGATTTCGGCCGCGGGCCGGGCGAGAAACTGATAGGGATAGCCATGGCGGCGAACTGGGGGTTGCGCGGCAAATCGGTGGTGGCGCTGTTGCTGGCCTGTGCCCTGGCACTGGTCCCGGCGGTGCTGCTGGGCTGGCGCGCGATGGACGACATCCGTACGCACTTCGGCCTGGCCTACGCGAAGAACTTCACCCTGCTGCACCGGCAGAAGATCCTCGCCCCGGTCTCCCGCGAACTGGCGTTGTCGCGCCGTTTCGCCGAATCGGTGGTGACCCGCGACTGGCTGCTGAAGGAAGACGACCCGGCGCGCCGCGCGCTGTTCTTCCGCGAGGCCGAGGGCTACCGCGGCGACTTCCGCGACCACGCCTACTTCATCATCGCCAGCGGCTCCCAGCACTACTACTTCAACGACGGCAGCCAACCCTACAGCGAACGGCCGCGCTACACCCTGGAGGCCGGCGACCCGGAAGACGCCTGGTACTTCAATACCCTGCGCAACAGCGCCGCCTACAACATCAACGTCAATGTCGACAGCAAGCTGAACCTGACCAAGGTCTGGTTCAACCTGGTGATCCGCGACCAGGGCCGGCCCATCGGCCTGGCCGGCAGCGGCCTGGACCTGAGCGGCTTCCTCGACGACTTCATCATCGCCCGCGAGCCGGGCGTGACGCCGATGATCGTCGGCGACGACGGCGCCATCCAGGCCCACCCGGACCGCCGCCTGATCGCCTACAGCTCCGCCGCCGGCGGCGCCAGCGAACGCCACCGGGTGTTCGACCTGCTCGACCAGCCGGAACAGCGCGACGCCCTGCGCGAGGCCATGCGCCTGGCCCGCGCCAAGGCCGGCTCGGTGCACTGCCTGTGGGCCGGCCTCGACGGCCGCCAGCAACTCTTCGCCGTGGCCTACATTCCCCAACTGCGCTGGTACGTGCTCACCGCCGTCGACCTGCACGCCGCCCAGGTCCTCGACAACCGCTGGCTTTGGCCGCTGGCGGGCACGTTCCTGCTGTTGCTGGTGGCCCTGCTGCTGGGCTTCGCCTATGCCGTCGAGCGCCTGCTGTTGCGCCCCCTGCGCAGCCTCAAGCGCTCGGCCAAGGCGATCGCCGCCGGGCGCTACGACACGCCGCTGCCGCTGGCGCGCCAGGACGAGATCGGCTCGCTGTCGAAGGCCTTCGCCAGCATGGCCGACCAGGTCCGCCGGCACACCGCCGAGCTGGAAGACAAGGTCCAGGAGCGCACCCAGGCGCTGGAGGAAGCCAACCGCGAGATGGCCGCCGCGCAGAAGAAGATCGGCGACAGCCTCGACTATGCCAGCCTGATCCAGCGCGCGATCCTCCCCGACCGCCAGCTCAGCGCCACGCTCGGCGAGCATCACTTCATCCTGTGGAAACCGCGCGACGTGGTCGGCGGCGACTTCTACGTGTACCGCGAGCAGGCCGACGGCTACCTGATCGGCGTGGTCGACTGCGCCGGTCACGGCGTGCCCGGCGCGCTGATGACCATGCTCGCCCGCGCCGCCATCGACCACGCCATCGAGGCGGTGGGCAGCCGCGACCCGGCGGCGATCCTCGGCGAGACCGACCAGGCGATGCGCAGCATGCTCAGCCAGGAGCAGATCCCCCAGGCGCTGGCCACCAACATGGATGCCGGGCTGGTCTGGGTCGACCGCCGGCGCCGCCAGCTGGCCTTCGCCGGGGCGAAGATCTCGCTGTACGCCAGCGACGGCGAGGAGGTCCAGGAACTCAAGGGCGCGCGCCGGGCGATCGGCGACAAGCGCCGTGGCGACTACCGCAACATCGAGGTACCGCTGGCGCCGGGCTGGACCTTCTACCTGAGCACCGACGGTTTCCTCGACCAGGCCGGCGGCGAACACGGCTTCGGCTTCGGCAGCCGGCGCTTCGCCGACATGCTCCGCGACCACGCGCGGCAGCCGCTCCCCGAGCAGGCCGAGGCCTTCGTGGCGACGCTCGCCGAGTACCAGGGCGAGCACCCGCAACGCGACGACATCACCATCCTGTCCTTCCGATTCGACTAGGGGCACCCATGGAAACGCTAGACCTGCTGGCCATGCGTGAAAGCTACACCCGCCAACGCATCCTGCTCTGCTTCAACGGACCGATCTCGCGCAGCCTGATCGAGGAGATAGGCCACGCGCTGCGCAACTACCTGCACGCCGAACAGGCCAAGCCGAGCGAAGCGATGGACGTCTTCGCGGTGTACATCGAGATGACCCAGAACATCCGCCACTACGCCAATCTCAAGGGCTACGGCGAACACGAGGCGGCGGCCACGGTAGCCATCGCCCGCAACGAGGACGGCCACTACGTGGTGTCCGCCGGCAACCTGGTGGAGCGCGACGACGGCCAGAGCCTGGTGCGCAGCATCCAGGCCATCGCCAACCTCGACAAGGCCGCCCTCAAGGCCGCCTACAAGGAGCAGCTACGCCGCCCGCGCGACAGCGGCTGCGCCAGCGGAGCCGGTCTCGGCCTGCTGGACATCGCCCGCAAGTCCAGCGAACCACTGGCCGCATCGCTGAAGGAACAGCCCGACGGGCGCGCCTTCTTCAGCCTGCGCGCCGTGATCTGACCCCGTGTTTTAGGAAGAACACCATCATGAGTGACCTGCACATACCCGGCACCCAGTCCACGCCCGCCATCCAGGGCGACTGGCAGGCCGGACGCCTGTCCATGCAAGGCGATTCCTACCCGGAAAACTCCTATGAACTGTTCGGCCAGGTGATCGACTGGGTCGAGCGCTTCCTCGCCGACGGGCAGCGGCCGCTGGAACTGGACCTGCGCCTGCTGTACCTGAACACCAGTTCGATCAAGGCCATGATGGACATCCTCGACCTGCTCGAAGAGGCCCACCAGGGCGGTCGCCCGGTCAGCCTGCGCTGGCACTACGACCGGCGCAACGAACGGGTCGCCGAGCTGGCCGAGGAGTTCCGCGAGGATTGCAGCTTCCCCTTCGCCATCCAGGCCCACGACGAGTAGCCGACGATGAGCCGCGAACGCGAACTGGACGCCTGGATCGACGGCCTGCTGGCCGATCCGCAGTTCCACGGGCATCCGCTGCACCAGGCGCTGGCCCGCCTGCGCCAGCAATCGCTGGAGCAACTGGTGCGGCTGGAGCGCATCGCCCGGATCTCCGACGGTTTCCAGTCGATGGCGCGGGAGCAGAACCTGTCGCTGTCCGAGCGCTACCACAAGCAACTGCGGCGCCTGGAAAAGGTGGCGCGGATCTCCGACCGCTACCAGCAGATGATGCGCGACCTCAACCTGGCGCTGAAGGAAGCCTCGATCCGCGACCCGCTGACCGGCCTGCCCAACCGACGCATGCTGCTGGAGCGCCTCAGGGAGGAGAACGAACGCTCCCAGCGCCACGGCCAGAGCTACGTGCTGGCGATGCTCGACGTGGACTTCTTCAAGCAGGTCAACGATACCTGGGGCCACGACAGCGGCGACCGGGTGCTGGTGGAAATCGCCCGGGCCATGGAGTCCGAGCTGCGCGAATACGACCTCTGCGGCCGCTGGGGCGGCGAGGAATTCCTCCTGCTGCTGCCGCAGACCCGCCTGCAGGACGCCGGCCCGGTACTCGAGCGGGTGCGCGACAGCGTACGGACCCTGGCGGTACGCGTCGGCACCGAGGCGCTGAGCGTCACCGCCAGCGTCGGCGTCACCGAACACCGCATCGGCGAAACCTATTCGCAGACCGTCAATCGCGCCGACGCCGCACTGCTCGACGCCAAGCGCAGCGGCCGCGACAAATGCGTGTTCGCCGCGCTCCCGCCGCTTCCTGCCCCTTCCCGCCCGGCTCCAGCGCGCTGAGCCTCCTCAGGCGTCCAGCCGCTGCGGCCGCACCTGGCCTCGGCTGAGGTCCACCAGCAGCGCCTGAAGCGCCTCGAAGCGCGCCACCGGCAACTCCAGGGTCAGGACGACGCCGTCGGCGCCGTAGTCTTCCGCCGCCACGCTGGCGCCCAGCGCCAGGCTGCGCGCCTTGAGCAGCGCGTGGTCGGCGAAGGCACAGGCGAAACGCACCCGGC
>NZ_SCND01000448.1:0-4233 GCF_005503585.1 Pseudomonas sp. 2VD | reverse complement strand
GGGTTTCGCGCAGGGCGGCCTCGAGCAGGCTTTCGGCGGGCTCCAGGTGCCCGGCGGGCTGGTTCAGCACCTCGCGGCCGTCGGCCTGTTCCTCGACCAGCAGGAAGCGGCCCTGGTCCTCGACGATGGTCGCTACGGTGACATGGGGATGCCAGCTCATGGATGTCTCCTCGGTACGGAAAAGGCCTCGATAAAAAGAAACCCCGAGCGTAGGCCCGGGGTTTCTGCTTCGTCAGCGTGACGCCATCAGGCGAGGCTGTCGATCGCCGCGTTGAAGGTGGCGCTGGGGCGCATCACCTTGCTGGTCAGCTCCGGGTTGGAGCGATAGTAGCCGCCGATCTCGGCCGGCTTGCCCTGGACCGCATTGAGTTCGGCGACGATGGTCGCTTCCTGCTCGGTCAGGGCCTTGGCCAGCGGTGCGAAGTGCGCTTTCAGCTCGGCGTCTTCGTCCTGGGCGGCCAGGGCCTGGGCCCAGTACATCGCCAGGTAGAAGTGGCTGCCGCGGTTGTCGATGTCGCCGACCTTGCGCGACGGCGACTTGTTGTTGTCCAGCAGCTTGCCGGTGGCTTCGTCCAGCGCCTTGCCGAGCAGCTTGGCCTTGGCGTTGCCGGTCTTGATCCCGGTTTCCTCCAGGGACACGGCCAGGGCCAGGAACTCGCCCAGGGAGTCCCAGCGCAGGTAGTTCTCTTCCACCAGTTGCTGGACGTGCTTGGGTGCCGAGCCGCCGGCGCCGGTTTCGTACATGCCGCCGCCCGCCATCAGCGGAACGATGGAGAGCATCTTGGCCGAGGTGCCCAGTTCCATGATCGGGAACAGGTCGGTCAGGTAGTCGCGCAGGACGTTGCCGGTCACCGAGATGGTGTCCTTGCCGCGGATCAGGCGTTCCATGCTGACGCGAATGGCCTCGTTGTAGCCCATGATGCTGATGTCGAGACCGGTCAGGTCGTGGTCCTTGAGGTACAGCTCGACCTTCTTGCGCAGTTCGCGGTCGTGGGCGCGCTCCGGGTCCAGCCAGAAGATCGCCGGGGTATCGGACTGGCGTGCGCGGGTGACGGCCAGCTTGACCCAGTCGCGGATCGGTGCGTCCTTGGTCTGGCAGGCGCGCCAGATGTCGCCGGTCTCCACCTCGTGCTGCATCAGCACGCTGCCGTCGGCCAGGACCACGCGCATGGTGCCGTCGGCGGTCATTTCGAAGGTCTTGTCGTGGGAGCCGTATTCCTCGGCCTTCTGCGCCATCAGGCCGACGTTCGGCACGCTGCCCATGGTGGTCGGGTCGAAGGCGCCGTTGGTCTTGCAGAAGTTGATCATCTCCTGGTAGATGCGGGCGTAGGTGCTTTCCGGCATTACCGCCTTGGTGTCTTTCTGCTTGCCGTCCTTGCCCCACATCTGGCCAGAGTTGCGGATCATCGCCGGCATCGAGGCGTCGACGATGACGTCGCTCGGAATGTGCAGGTTGGTGATGCCTTTCACGGAGTCGACCATCGCCATTTCCGGGCGGTGGCTGTACACCTCGTGGATGTCGTGGAGGATCTCTTCCTGCTGGGAGGCGGGCAGCGACTTGATCTTGTCGTAGACGCTGGAGATACCGTTGTTCGGGTTCACGCCGAGCTCTTCGAAGAGTTGGCCCCACTTGTCGAAGACGTCCTTGTAGTAGACGCTCACCGCATGCCCGAAGACGATTGGGTGGGAAATCTTCATCATGGTCGCCTTGACGTGCAGGGACCACATGACGCCGGTTTCCTTGCAGTCCTGCAGGGTCTTCTCGAAGAAGTCGCGCAGCTTGCCGCAGCTCATGAACATGCTGTCGAGCACTTCGCCTTCCTGCAGGCTCAGTTGCTTCTTGACCTCGACCTTGCCGTCCTTGCCGACGAACTCGATGCGCACGTCACCGGCCTTGGCCATGGTGATGGACTGTTCGCTGGAGAAGAAGTCGCCGCCGCGCATGTAGTCGGCGTGGGAGCGCGAGGCCATGCTCCACTTGCCCATGGAGTGCGGGTGCTTGCGGGCGTAGGCCTTCACCGCGGCAGGCGCGCGACGGTCGGAGTTGCCTTCGCGCAGGACCGGGTTCACGGCGCTGCCGAGGATCTTCGCGTAGCGTGCGCGAACCTCTTTCTCTTCGTCGGTCTGCGGGTCTTCCGGGAAGTCGGGAACCTTGTAGCCCAGGCCCTGCAGCTCGGCGATCGCGCCTTTCAGCTGGGGCACCGAGGCGCTGATGTTGGGCAGCTTGATGATATTGGCGTCGGGCGAGGTGGCCAGGACCGCCAGGCGGGCGAGGTCGTCTTCGATACGCTGGTCGGCTTCGAGGCGGTCGGCGAAGTTGGCCAGGATGCGTCCTGCAAGAGAGATGTCGCTGGTCTCGACGTCGATGCCGGCGGAAGCGGCAAAGGCCTTGACGATGGGGAGGAGCGAGTAGGTGGCGAGCGCGGGTGCTTCGTCGGTGAAGGTGTAGGTGATCTTCGAGCGGATGGACATCTACGGTAACTCTCTTTTTTGCTGGGCGCGCACAGAGTCTCGATACGCGTTGGTGGACGCGATGCCTTCGCTCAACATCGGGTTGAATCGAAATCGAGATATGCCGCGGGATATAGGGGCGCCAGTAGAGCGTTGTACGGCGGGTTCATGGTGGCGAACCCGACGCTGCGAGGGGAGAGGGTCTGGTCCCAGACTGCTCGGACCTCGATGACTGCGAAGTCATGGCGCGCAGTATACCACCCTCTCGCCGGGCTGATGCGCTCGCCTGTTTAGACTAAGGAAGATGTGGTTTCCGGGCGGACAACTGGGCTACCCTAGAAGGCTGCAACAGGGTTTTAACCACAACACGGAGTTCAGCATGGGATACCAAAAGATCCAGGTGCCGGCGACCGGTGACAAAATCACTGTGAATGCCGACATGTCCTTGAGCGTACCGAAGAACCCGATCATCCCGTTCATCGAGGGTGATGGCATCGGCGTCGATATCAGCCCGGTCATGATCAAGGTTGTCGACGCTGCAGTGGAAAAAGCATACAAGGGCGAGCGCAAGATCGCCTGGATGGAAGTCTACGCCGGCGAGAAGGCCACCCAGGTGTATGACCAGGACACCTGGCTGCCCCAGGAAACCCTGGACGCCGTGCGCGACTACGTGGTTTCCATCAAGGGTCCGCTGACCACCCCGGTCGGTGGCGGCATCCGTTCCCTGAACGTGGCCCTGCGCCAGCAACTCGATCTCTACGTCTGCCAGCGCCCGGTACGCTGGTTCGAAGGCGTGCCCAGCCCGGTGAAGAAGCCCGGCGACGTAGACATGGTGATCTTCCGCGAGAACTCCGAGGACATCTATGCCGGCGTCGAGTGGAAGGCCGGTTCGCCGGAGGCGGAGAAGGTCATCAAGTTCCTCACCGAGGAAATGGGCGTCAAGAAGATCCGCTTCACCGAGAACTGCGGCATCGGCATCAAGCCGGTTTCCCAGGAAGGCACCAAGCGCCTGGTGCGTAAGGCCCTGCAATACGCCGTCGACAACGACCGCAGTTCGGTGACCCTGGTGCACAAGGGCAACATCATGAAGTTCACCGAGGGTGCCTTCAAGGATTGGGGCTACGAAGTCGCGCGCGATGAATTCGGCGCCGAGCTGCTGGACGGCGGTCCGTGGATGCAGTTCAAGAATCCGAAGACCGGCAAGAACGTCGTGGTCAAGGACGTGATCGCCGACGCCATGTTGCAGCAGATCCTGCTGCGCCCCGCCGAGTACGACGTGATCGCCACCCTGAACCTGAACGGCGACTATCTCTCCGACGCCCTGGCGGCCGAGGTCGGCGGCATCGGCATCGCGCCCGGCGCCAACCTGTCCGATTCGGTGGCCATGTTCGAGGCGACCCACGGCACCGCGCCGAAGTACGCCGGCCAGGACAAGGTCAACCCGGGTTCGCTGATCCTCTCCGCGGAGATGATGCTGCGCCACATGGGCTGGACCGAGGCGGCCGACCTGATCATCAAGGGCACCAACGGGGCGATCGCCGCCAAGACCGTGACCTATGACTTCGAACGCCTGATGGACGGCGCGACCCTGCTGTCCTGCTCGGAGTTCGGCGACGCGATGATTGCCAAGATGTAGGAAGGGCTAGCGCCCGAACGAGAAAAAGGCCGGTTCGCACCGGCCTTTTTCATTTCCGCATCCGCGCTGGGGTCAGGCTTCGATGGGCGTCGCCTGCGGCTCTTCCTGCGGGGCGGGGGCGGAGGGTGCGGCGGTTGTCGCGGTGG
>NZ_SCND01000447.1:0-4239 GCF_005503585.1 Pseudomonas sp. 2VD | reverse complement strand
GCCCAGCGCGGCTTCTCCGTGGTCCTGCTGGAAGCGCACCGGATCGGCTGGGGCGCCAGTGGGCGCAATGGCGGCCAGTTGATCCGCGGCGTCGGCCATGACGTCGAGCAGTTCCTCCCGGTGATCGGCGCCGACGGCGTGAAGGCACTCAAGCTGATGGGCCTGGAGGCGGTGGAGATCGTCCGTCGCCGGGTCGAGCAGTACGCCATCGACTGCGATCTGCGCTGGGGCTACTGCGACCTGGCGAACAAGCCCGGCGACTACCAGGGCTTCCGCGAGGACATGGAGGAACTCCAGGCCCTCGGCTATCGCCACGAGATGCGCCTGGTGCCGGCCGCGGAGATGCGCAGCGTGGTCGGCTCCGATCGCTACGTCGGCGGCCTGGTGGACATGGGCTCCGGCCACCTGCACCCGCTCAACCTGGTCCTCGGCGAAGCCGCCGCTGCCCAGTCGCTGGGCGTCCGCCTGTTCGAGCGCTCGCCGGTGACGCGCATCGACTACGGCACGGAAGTCCAGGTGCATACCGCCGCCGGCAAGGTGCGGGCGAAGACCCTGGTGCTGGGCTGCAACGCCTACATGAACGACCTCAACCCGCTGCTCGGCGGCAAGGTACTGCCGGCCGGCAGCTACGTGATCGCCACCGAACCGCTGGACGAGCAACTGGCCCGCCAACTGCTGCCGCAGAACATGGCGGTGTGCGACCAGCGCGTGGCCCTCGACTACTACCGGCTCTCCGCCGACAACCGCCTGCTGTTCGGTGGCGCCTGCCATTATTCCGGCCGCGACCCCAGCGACATCGCCGCCTACATGCGGCCGAAGATGCTGGAGGTATTCCCGCAACTGGCGAACGTCCGCATCGACTACCAATGGGGCGGCATGATCGGCATCGGTGCCAATCGCCTGCCACAGATCGGCCGCCTGCCGGGGCAGCCCAACGTGTACTTCGCCCAGGCCTATTCCGGACACGGGGTGAACGCCACGCACCTCGCCGGGCAGTTGCTCGCCGAAGCCATCGGCGGCCAGCAGAGCGACGGCTTCGACCTGTTCGCCAAGGTGCCGCACATCACCTTCCCCGGCGGCAAGCTGCTGCGCTCGCCACTGCTGGCGCTGGGCATGGCCTGGTACCGGCTGAAGGAAAAACTCGGTAGCTGAGCCCATCCGAGGCTCGGCGGATTCTGAAAAAATCAGGCGGGGCATCGCTCTTCCGAGGAAAACTCCTAGAATTCGCACGACCGGGATGAGCCGGTCGTTCGAGTTTCCACGGGAGATGTCCTTGCTTCGCCGATTCCTCCTGCTGGCCCTCCTGGCCCTCTCCGGCTGCGCCAGCACTCCTCCGCCGCAACCGTCGTCGGCACTGCCCGCCGAGGGTACCTGGCTGGCCAGGCAGGCCGAAATCCAGGGACGCGACCACCCCGGCCAGTCCGGCTTCCACCTCCTGGGCGCCAGCGAGGATGCCTTCGTCGCCCGCGCGGCGCTGATTCGCGCAGCCCAGCGCAGCCTCGACATCCAGTACTACATCGTCCACGACGGACTGACCACGCGCGCCCTCGCCTACGAGTTGCTCAAGGCAGCCGACCGTGGCGTGCGGGTACGCATCCTCATCGACGACACCGCCAGCGATGGCTGGGACTACGAGATCGGTGTGCTCTCCGCCCATCCGAACATCCAGGTGCGCCTGTTCAACCCGTTGCACCTGGGCCGCGCCACCGGCATCACGCGAGGCGTCGGCCGCCTGTTCAACCTGTCCCAGCAGCACCGGCGCATGCACAACAAGCTGTGGCTGGCCGACGGCACGGCGGCCATCGTCGGCGGACGCAACCTCGGCGACGAGTATTTCAACGCCAAGCCGGAGATGAACTTCACCGACCTCGACCTGCTCGGCGTCGGCCCCATCGCCAACCAGCTCTCGCACAGCTTCGACCAGTACTGGAACAGCGCCATCAGCCGGCCGATCGAGGATTTCCTCTGGCGCGCGCCCTATCCCGGCGAACTGGAGTCGGCCCGACGCAAGTTGCAGCGCTACCTGCGCAAGGAGTCGGTGAAGGAGTCCGGCTACATCCGCCACCTGTTCGACCGCGGCGACCAGCCACGCCTGGGCAACTGGCTGGAGAATCTCACCTGGGCCCGCGCCGAGGCGATCTGGGATGCCCCGCTGAAGGTATTGAGCCGCGGCGAGCCCGACCCGCACCTATTGCTCAGTCCGCACCTGGCGGGCCTGTTCAAGGGCGTGCAGAAGGAACTGATCCTGGTCTCGGCGTATTTCGTTCCGGCCAAGGACGGTCTCAACTACCTCACCGGCAAGGCCAACAGCGGCGTCCGCGTGCGCCTGCTGACCAACTCCCTGGAAGCCACCGACGTGCCCGCCGTGCATGCCGGCTACGCGCCCTATCGGATGGCACTGCTTGAGCATGGCGTTAAGCTCTACGAGCTGCGCGCCAATCCCGACCAGCCGCTGAGCGGCGCGCCCTGGCGCCTGCACGGATCGAGCAGCGCCAGCCTGCACAGCAAGGCGATGGTCTTCGACCGGCGCAAGGTATTCATCGGTTCCTTCAACTTCGATCCGCGCTCGATCCTGTGGAACACCGAAGTCGGGGTCATCGTCGACAGTCCGCTGCTGGCCGAGCAGGTCCGCCAACTGGCGCTGGAGGGCATGGCCCCGAGCGTCAGCTACCAGGTTCGCATCGACCGTAGCGGTAGCCGGCCGAAGCTGGTCTGGATCGACGAACGCGACGGCCGGACCCAGGTCTTGCGCCACGAGCCGGGCAGCCTGTGGCGACGCCTGAACGCCTGGGTCGCGGGAATGATCGGACTGGAAAAGATGCTCTGAGGGTCACTCGGAGGCCTCCAGGCCGGTCGCCTCCTCGTCCGCCGGAATCGCCCCGCGCAGCCGCACCAGCACCACGAAGCCCGCCGCGCCGAGCGCCATCATCAACGGCAGGGCGTGACCGCTGATCCACTGGCTGGCGGCGCCGGTGGCCAGCGGGCCGAGCAGGCAGCCGATCCCCCATAGCTGCGCGACATGGGCATTGGCCCGGACCAGGGCATCGTCTCGGTAGCGCTCGCCGATCAGGATCAGCGCCAGGGTGAACAACCCGCCGGCGCTGGCCCCGAACAGCACCAGCAGCGGCCAGATCAACGGCGTCTGCAGCAGTAGGGGAATCGCCAGGCTGCTCAGCAGCAGCACCAGGCCGCAGCCGCCGAACAAGCCGCTGCGCGAGACCCGGTCGGCGAGCCAGCCGATCGGCAGCTGCAACAATGCATCGCCCACCACCACGGTACTGACCATGGCCAGCGCCACCGCTTGCGGAAAGCCCTGGCGCAACCCGTAGACCGGCAGCAGGGTGAGGATCATCGCCTCGAAGGCAGCGAACAACACCACCGCCCAGGCGATCGCCGGCAGGCCCTGGCAGAAGGCCCACAAACCGCGCCCGGAGGCGCTGTGCGGATCGACCCTGGGCGCACCGCCGCGGCCCAGCAGCAGCAACGAGCCAGCAATCAGCAGGCAGACGCCGAACCAGAAGCCACGGTCGTCGGCGGTACCGATGAAGGTCAGCAGTACCGGCCCGGACAGTTGGCTGAGGGCGTAGCCGGTGCCGTACAGCGCGACCAGCCGGCCACGCCACTTCTCCACCGCCAACTGGTTGATCCAGCTTTCCCCGAGGATGAACACCACGGTGAGCTGCACGCCGATCAGCAGGCGCAGCAACAGCCATACCGGGTAGCTCTGCAGCAGTGCCAGCAGGCCGATGGAGGCTGCCCCGGTGAGCAGGCACAACTGCATCAGCCGCGGCGTACCGACGCGCGCGGCGAGGCGCCCGGCGATCATCGCGCCGAGCAGCACGCCCACTGCCGGCGTGCTGGCCATCACGCCGATGGCGAAACTGCCGTAGCCCCAGCTCTCCAGGCGCAACGAGACCAGCGGCATGGTCAGGCCAAGGGCGAGGCCGATACTAATGACTGCGGAACAGACGGCGAAATAGCTTCCCCAACGCATTGCGATTCTCCCGTTGGCACCCCGGAAGCCTTGCCGGGGCGAGCGGATATATCCGGCGCACGAAGCACAGCGGCCGGGCTTCCAGAAGGAAACCCGGCCGCGGGTGTGGCTCGAGAGAGCCGGCCCGGAAGGGCCGACCTAGGCGATCAGAGCTTGATCCAGGTCGCCTTCAGCTCGGTGTACTTGTCGAAGGCGTGCAGCGACTTGTCGCGACCGTTGCCCGACTGCTTGAAGCCGCCGAACGG
>NZ_SCND01000446.1:0-4271 GCF_005503585.1 Pseudomonas sp. 2VD | reverse complement strand
GGAGAGCCGGCGGATAACCGCAAGCGGTTATTCGCCCTACGGATCGGGCTCCTGGCTTGCCCTCCGAGTGGTGGGCGAGTCTTTTGGACGCTTGCAGAAGGAACTCGCCTGGAAAGGCGAAACAAGAGGCCAAGGCAAGCACGACAAGCAGCTTGAGCAGCAAACATGAAGCCCGCTCGAACGTCCCGTAGGGCGAATACCGCCACAGGCGGTATCCGCCGATGCCCCGGAGAGCCGGCGGATAACCGCAAGCGGTCATTCGCCCTACGGATCGGGCTCCTGGCATGCCCTCCGAGTGGCAGGGCGAGTCTTTTGGACGCTTGCAGAAGGAGCTCGCCTGGAAAGTTGAAACAAGAGGCCAAGGCAAGCACGACAAGCAGCTTGAGCAGCAAACATGAAGCCCGCTCGAACGTCCCGTAGGGCGAATACCGCCACAGGCGGTATCCGCCGATGCCCCGGAGAGCCGGCGGATAACCGCAAGCGGTTATTCGCCCTACGGATCGGGCTCCTGGCTTGCCCTCCGAGTGGTGGGCGAGTCTTTTGGACGCTTGCAGAAGGAACTCGCCTGGAAAGGCGAAACAAGAGGCCAAGGCAAGCACGACGCCCGCTCAAGCGCTAAGCAACAGCTTCCCCCCTTAGTGCCGTGCAGGTAGCGACGGGAGCTGGGGGCCAGTGCACGCATTCACGGCCCGCCAGGCAGTCCCCGTGCACCCGGTGCCGAAACGCCACCTTCGTGCCCTGAGTCATGGCGAATGCCCCACGGCAAGTCGCTACCCCTCAGTACCCATCCGCCACCGGCGCCAGGTAGAGCCCGCCCGCACCGAGGGTAATGCGCAGGTTGCGGATCTCCCCGGGGCGCAGGGTCAGGGTCTGTCCGGCGAGGATGGTCATGCCGTTCCGGCAGGCGTCGCCAGGACCGTTCGGCGCAAGACGCACGTCCACCGAGCCGGGTTGCAGGTTCAGGGCCAGGCTGGCGCCCGGTTGCAGGTTGCCGACCAGTTCGTCGTGGACGTACAGGCCAACATCGCAGGCAGTGCCGGACTCGACCCGCTCGCGGGAAACGTTCAGCACCGCATAGCCGATCGGTGCCGGGTCGGGTTGCGCCCAGCCGCCGCTGGTCGGTTGCGGGTCCGCGGCGAGCGCCGGGAGGGCGCAGGCCAGGGCGGCGGTATGGAGCAGCGGGCGAAGGATGGGGAACATGGCGGGCCTCGGCGGCGGGGGCGTAGGGAAAAGCTTGGCCGAAGCCGGGGTCCGGGACAAGTCGGGACGGGCATCCGCGTGCCCGTCCGTCGCTGGGGTCAGGCGCCGCGTTGCGGCAGCATGGCGCGCAGTACGTCGTCCTTCTGCACGCGGTGGTGCCAGATGGCCGCGGCGGCGTGGCCGAGGATCAGCGCGAAAAGCAGGTACTGGACGGTGACGTGGGTGCCGCCGGCGAACGCCTTGAAGGCTTCCGGCAGGTCGAACGGGCCGATCTGCACCAGCCAGAACAGGTCCAGCGGACGCTTGCCGGCGAGCATGCCGGAGAGCGGCATGACGATCAGCACCGCGTACAGCAGGAAATGCCCGGCCTTGGCGGCCGCGCGCTGCCAGTCCGGGTTCCCCTCCAGGGTATCCGGGACACCCTGGACGCGGCGCAGCGCCAGGCGTGTCAGGGTCAGCAGGAGTACCGCCACGCCCAGCGACTTGTGCAGGGTGAAGACGTTGCCCTTGCCGCCGAGCAGGCCGGCGAAGAAGTCGGCGCCGTAGGGCAGGGCGATGATCAGCAGGACCGCGACGGCGCTGAGCCAGTGCAGGGCGATCTGTGACGGGGAATAGCGGCGGATGGACATGGTTCTACCTCGTGAAGAACAAGGTGAACATGTTAACCATGTGCTTTGTAGGGTTTAAGCCTCTTTACTCCGCCTTTACCCGTTCTTGACGCTTTGTCGGTTACCGGATATTTCGAGGATTGACCTTGACACCATGTCAAGGTCGAAAATCGCCCCATCGATGACCAACAGGAGGCAATACCATGCAAGTCTTCAAGGTTCAGGGCATGACCTGCGGCCACTGCGTACGGGCGATCACCCATGCGGTGCAGGCGAAGGATTCGGCGGCGGACGTCCAGGTGGATCTTGGCGCCGGCGAAGTCCGGGTCGCCAGCCGGCTCGACAGCGCCCAGGTACTCGAGGCGATCCGCGAGGAGGGCTACGGCGCCGAGCTGGCCTGACCCCAGTCGCGCACCAGGCCACGGAACATCGGCTCCAGCAGGTGTTCCGCGTCCGTATCCGGATCGAACAGGCGCGGGTCGCGCAACCAGTCGTTGAACAGGCCCAGGATCAGCGCGTGCAAGGCGCGCGAGGCGATCCTCGGGGTCATGCCCGGATGCAGCCGCACACGGCATTCGTCGCGGGCGAACAACTGCTCGCAGAGTTCGATGAACATCTGCACGAAGGCGTTGTTGCGTTCCTGCGCCTCGCGCAGTTCCTCGGTGAATTCGCAACGTTGCATCAGGATGGTCAGGATGCGGCGCTTCTTCTCCTGAGTCAGCAACGATTGCACGGCCTCCAGGCAGAGGTCGTAGAGCGAGCGCAGCGGGTCGCTGCCATCGCAGCCGGACAGGCGCTCGGTGAGTTGCTCCGGCGGCAGGCGTACCTGGTTGAGCATCTCGTTGAACAGGTGAGCCTTGTTCTGGAAGTGCCAGTAGACGGCGCCACGGGTCACCCCGGCGGCCCTGGCGATCTGTTCCAGGCTGGTATGGGACACGCCTTTTTCCAGGAACAGTTCCTCGGCGGCCAGGAGGATGGCCGTACGGGTTTTTTCAGAATCTTCCTTTGTGCGTCGCATGCTGTGCTGGGTAGTCGAATGGGTCTCGGCAACGGGGCGGGGAGTGTACCGATTTTAGCCGCGCTCGGGCGGACTCGAAGTATTTCGACACCACCTTTGTCTAATGCTGCTCATTCATGAGCCGTGGATTCCGCGGATCCACGGTCTCCGGCCATGATCGGCGGGTGTCTTCGGTGTTATGCTGCGCGCTGCTTTTTCGGCGACTCCCCGGCTGTCCGTAGCATCTTCCCGCCAGTACCGGCCTTCAGGCCTGGAGCCGCCCGCCCTCACAGACGATTCAATGATAGGCGTCGTCGTCCCGCTTGCCGGGAGCCGCGCAGGAAAGTGCCTTGCCTGCCGCCGACGCGCCCCGTGCCGAGCGATCCATGAACCTGCGCATCCTGCTGATACTGGGAGCCCTGAGCGCCTTCGGGCCACTGGCCATCGACTTCTACCTGCCGAGCTTCCCGACCCTGGCCAAGGCCTTTGCCACCGACGTCGAGCACGTCCAGCTGAGCCTGGCCGCCTACTTCGCCGGCCTGTCCATCGGCCAGTTGCTCTACGGCCCGGTGGCCGACCGCTATGGCCGGCGCCTGCCGCTGCTGGTGGGGGTGAGTATCTTCACCCTGGCCTCGGCCGCCTGTGCCCTGGCGCCGAGCCTGGAGTGGCTGATCGCCGCGCGCTTCGTCCAGGCCCTCGGCGGCTGCGCCGGGATGGTCATCTCGCGGGCAGTGGTGCGCGACCTGTGCGATCCGATCGGCGCCGCCAAGGCGTTTTCCCAGTTGATGCTGGTGATGGGCCTGGCGCCGATCCTCGCCCCCGTGGCCGGCGGCCTGCTGCTGGACTGGCAGGGCTGGCAATCGATCTTCGTCTGCCTGACCCTGTTCGCCGCCCTGGCCGGCCTCGGCGTGGCGTTGTGGCTGCCGGAAACCATCCCGGCCGACGGCGAGCGACCGCCGCTGTCCGGCGCGCTGGGGCAGTACCGGCGGCTGTTCGCCGACCGCCTGTTTCTCGCCTATGGCCTTTCCGGCGGGGTGGCGATGGCCGGGATGTTCGCCTACATCGCCGGTTCGCCCTACGTGTTCATCCAGCTCTACGGGATTCCCGCCGAGCACTATGGCTGGCTGTTCGGCAGCAATGCCGCGGGCTTCATCGTCATGGCACAGGTCAACGCGCGGCTGCTGCGCTATCGCGGGCCGGCGTTCTGGCTGCGGCGGATCATCTGGGGCTACCTGGCGTGCGGCCTGGCCCTGCTGGGCATCGCTTCGCTGCAACCGGCCACGCTGTGGCCGCTGCTGGTTCCGCTGTTCGGATGCGTGGCCAGCCTCGGCTGCATCATTCCCAACGCTTCCGCCTGCGCCATGGCCGGACAGGGACAGCACGCCGGCAGCGCCTCGGCGCTGATGGGCAGCCTGCAGTTCAGCGTGGCGGCGGGCGCTTCGGCGCTGGTCGGCGTGCTCCACGAC
>NZ_SCND01000445.1:0-4329 GCF_005503585.1 Pseudomonas sp. 2VD | reverse complement strand
CCTCCACGCAAGGCGCCGGCCGCGCGGACCGTCCTTTCCAGAGGGCGTAGGATAGGAGCCTGTCGCACCGCCTACGTCCACCCGCAGCGATTCGGCCCGGCCACGGGCGAATCCAGGAGAACCATCCATGCAAGACGTCGTCATCGTCGCCGCTACCCGTACCGCCGTCGGCAGCTTCCAGGGCTCGCTGGCCGGCATTCCCGCCCCCGAGCTGGGCGCCGCGGTGATCCGCCGCCTGCTCGAACAGACCGGTCTCGATGCCGGCCAGGTCGACGAAGTGATCCTCGGCCAGGTGCTCACCGCCGGGTCCGGGCAGAACCCGGCGCGCCAGGCGGCGATCAAGGCCGGCCTGCCGGTCGGCGTGCCGGCCATGACCCTGAACAAGGTCTGCGGCTCCGGCCTCAAGGCCCTGCACCTGGGCGCCCAGGCGATCCGCTGCGGCGACGCCGAGGTGATCGTCGCCGGCGGCCAGGAGAACATGAGCCTGGCGCCCTACGTCATGCCCGGCGCCCGCACCGGCCTGCGCATGGGCCATGCGAAGCTGGTCGACAGCATGATCGAGGACGGCCTGTGGGACGCCTTCAACGACTACCACATGGGCATCACCGCCGAGAACCTGGCGGAGAAGTACGGCCTGACCCGCGAGGAGCAGGACGCCTTCGCCGCCGCTTCGCAGCAGAAGGCCATCGCCGCCATCGAGGGCGGGCGCTTCCGCGACGAGATCACGCCGATCCAGGTCCCGCAGCGCAAGGGCGAGCCGCTGAGCTTCGATACCGACGAGCAGCCGCGCGCCGGCACCACCGTCGAGGCCCTGGCCAAGCTCAAGCCGGCCTTCAGGAAGGACGGCAGCGTCACCGCCGGCAACGCCTCCAGCCTCAACGACGGCGCCGCCGCGGTATTGCTGATGAGCGCAGCCAAGGCCAAGGCCCTGGGCCTGCCGGTGCTGGCGCGGATCGCCAGCTACGCCAGCGCCGGGGTCGACCCGGCGATCATGGGCATCGGCCCGGTCTCCGCCACCCGTCGCGCGCTCGACAAGGCCGGCTGGAGCCTGGAGCAACTGGACCTGATCGAGGCCAACGAGGCCTTCGCCGCGCAGTCCCTGGCGGTGGGCCGGGAACTGGGCTGGGATGCCGCCAGGGTCAACGTCAACGGCGGCGCCATCGCCCTTGGCCACCCGATCGGCGCGTCCGGCTGCCGGGTGCTGGTGACCCTGCTGCACGAGATGATCCGTCGCGACGCGAAGAAGGGCCTCGCCACCCTGTGCATCGGCGGCGGGCAGGGCGTCGCCCTGACCCTGGCCCGCGACTGATCCATCGACCTGCCGCTCGCGGCGTGATCGCGCCATGTCCTTTCGCGGGGGCATGGCGCGCTCGTGTCCAGGGAAAGAGTGGCGGACGGCCTTGACCGTCCGACCGGCCCCGTACCGTTCCGCCCCTCGGAACGGCCGGGTGCCCAGGGAGCCGTAGCACACACAGGCGGCCCCGTAGTCGCCGAATAACAATAAAACCGAGAGAATCCGCGATGACCGCTATCCTTCCCATCCAAGAAAGCCGCTCCGCGCGCTTCGCCATGCGTTGCTCGAACTGGGCCGAGCGCTGGTTTCCCGACTCCTGGGTGTTCGCCGCCCTGGCCATCCTCATCGTCAGCCTGGCCGCGCTGGCCATGGGCGCCGGACCGACCGCCACGGCGAAAGCCTTCGGCGACGGTTTCTGGAGCCTGATCCCGTTCACCATGCAGATGGCCTTCGTGGTCATCGGCGGCTATGTGGTGGCCAGTTCAGGCCCCGCCTCGCGTCTCATCGACCTGCTCGCGCGGGTGCCGAAGAATGGCCGCTCGGCGGTCTGCTGGGTGGCGCTGGTGTCGATGCTCGCCTCGCTGCTCAACTGGGGCCTCAGCCTGGTCTTCGGCGGCCTGCTGGTACGCGCCCTGGCGCGCCGCAGCGACCTGCGCATGGACTACCGCGCCGCCGGCGCCGCGGCCTACCTCGGGCTGGGCGCGGTGTGGGCGCTGGGCCTGTCGTCGTCGGCCGCGCAGTTGCAGGCCAACCCGGCCAGCCTGCCACCGTCGATCCTGGCGATCACCGGGGTGATCCCGTTCACCGAGACCATCTTCCTCTGGCAGTCCGGGGTCATGCTGCTGGCGCTGATCCTGGTCTCGCTGGTGATCGCCTACATGACCGCGCCGAGCGCCGCCAGCGCCCGCGACGCCAAGGATTGCGGGGTCGACGTGAGCTTCACCGCTCCGGCCAGGCTGGCGCCGACCCGGCCCGGCGAGTGGCTGGAGCACAGCCCGTTGCTGATCATCCTGCTGGTACTGCTGGCCGGCGGCTGGCTGGTCCACGAGTTCTCGACCAAGCCGGCGATCCTGGCGATCTCCGGGTTGAACACCTATAACCTGCTGTTCCTGATGCTCGGCGCGTTGCTGCACTGGCGCCCGCGCAGCTTCCTCGACGCGGTGGCGCGCGCGGTGCCGACCACCACCGGGGTACTGATCCAGTTCCCGCTGTACGGCTCGATCGCGGCGATCATGACCACGGTCAACGGCAGCGACGGCGAGACCCTGGCCCACCATATCTCGACCTTCTTCGTACAGATCGCCTCCCACGACACCTACGCGCTGCTGATGGGCGTGTACTCGGCGGTGCTGGGCTTCTTCATTCCCTCCGGCGGCGGCAAGTGGATCATCGAGGCGCCGTACGTGATGCAGGTGGCCAACGAGCTGCAATACCACCTCGGCTGGGCGGTGCAGATCTACAACGCCGCCGAGGCGCTGCCGAACCTGATCAATCCGTTCTACATGCTGCCGTTGCTCGGCGTGCTGGGGCTGAAGGCGCGCGACCTGATCGGCTTCTCGTTCGTCCAGTTGCTGGTGCATATCCCGCTGGTGCTGGTGTTGCTCTGGGCCCTGGGCAGCACCCTGGCGTACATCCCGCCGGTGATGCCGTAGCGCATCGGCGGACCGACCTGGCCCCGATAACTTCCTCTCCCTTCAGGGAGAAGGTTGGGGAGAGGGCAGCCGCGCCGGGAAACGAGGTATCGGCGGATAACGCCTGTGGCGTTATCCGCCCTACGCAATGGGGCGGGCGAACTCCGGATGGTTCCCTCTCCCTTCAGGGAGAGGGTCTGGGGAGAGGCTGGCCGCCCCGGCTACTGCGCCACCCAGCCGCCATCCATGTTCCAGGCCGCGCCGCGCACCTGGTCGGCGGCTTCGCTGCAAAGGAACAGCGTCAGTCCGCCGAGTTGCTCGGGGGTGACGAAGGCCAGCGAGGGTTGCTTTTCCGCCAGCAGGTCGTGTTCCGCCTGTTCGGGCGAGACGCCCTCGGCGATGCGCGTGTCGATCTGCTTCTGCACCAGCGGGGTCAGCACCCAGCCGGGGCAGATGGCGTTGCAGGTCACCGGCGTGCGCGCCGTTTCCAGCGCCACACTCTTGGTCAGGCCGAGCACGCCATGCTTGGCGGCGACGTAGGCGCTCTTCCCGGCTGAGGCGACCAGGCCGTGGGTCGAGGCGATGTTGACGATCCGCCCCCAGCCGCGCGCGAGCATGCCCGGCAGGGCCAGGCGGGTGGTATGGAACACCGAGGACAGGTTGATCGCGATGATCGCGTCCCAGCGTTCCATGGGGAATTCCTGCACCGGCGCCACGTACTGGATGCCGGCGTTGTTGACGAGGATGTCGACGCCGCCGAAGGTCCGCTCGGCGAAGGCCATCAGTTCGCCGATCTGCTCCGGGCTGGAGAGGTCGGCCGGGTGGTGCTCTGCGCGCACGCCGCGGGCGCGGACCTGCGCCAGCGCCGCGTCGACCTCGCCGAAGCCGTTGAGGAGCAGGTCGGCGCCGGCCTCGGCCAGGCTCAGGGCGATGCCCAGGCCGATGCCGCTGGTGGAACCGGTGACCAGGGCGGTCTTGCCTTTCAGGGTCATGCTGTTTCTCCCGCTGGATGAAAAAAGGGCGGATCAGACCAGGCCGGTGGCGTAGAACAGCCCGATGACGAAGAACACCGCCAGGGTCTTGATCAGGGTAATACCGAAAATGTCCTTGTACGCCTCCCGATGGGTCAGGCCGGTGACCGCCAGGAGGGTGATCACCGCGCCGTTGTGCGGCAGGGTATCCATCCCGCCGCTGGCCATGGCGGCGACCCGGTGGAGGACTTCCAGGGGGATCTGCGCGGCGTTGGCGGCGGCGATGAAGGTATCGGACATCGCCGCCAGGGCGATGCTCATGCCGCCCGACGCGGAACCGGTGATGCCGGCCAGCAGGGTGACGGTGATCGCTTCGTTGACCAGCGGATTGGGAATGCTCTTGAGCGCGTCGGCCAGCACCAGGAAGCCCGGC
>NZ_SCND01000444.1:0-4333 GCF_005503585.1 Pseudomonas sp. 2VD | reverse complement strand
GAGCTGATCAGCGATTTGCAGCTGATCTACAACAAGGCGCGTCAGGCGGCGATCACCCAGGAAATCTCGGAAATCGTCGGCGGCGCTGCCGCGGTGTAAGAACAGGTTCAAAATTCAGAGGAACCAGACATGAGTAGCGGACGTATCGTTCAAATCATCGGCGCCGTGATCGACGTGGAATTCCCGCGCGATGCCGTGCCGAGCATCTATGAAGCCCTGAAGGTTCAGGGCGTTGAAACCACCCTGGAAGTCCAGCAGCAGCTGGGCGACGGCGTGGTTCGTTCCATTGCGATGGGTTCCACCGAAGGCCTCAAGCGTGGCCTGAACGTGGACAGCACTGGTGCTGCCATCTCCGTGCCGGTCGGTAAAGCGACCCTGGGCCGGATCATGGACGTACTGGGCAACCCGATCGACGAAGCCGGTCCCATCGGCGAAGAAGAGCGCTGGGGCATCCACCGCGAAGCTCCGTCCTATGCCGACCAGGCTGGCGGCAACGAGCTGCTGGAAACCGGCATCAAGGTGATCGACCTGGTCTGCCCGTTCGCCAAGGGCGGCAAGGTAGGCCTGTTCGGCGGCGCCGGCGTGGGCAAGACCGTCAACATGATGGAACTGATCCGTAACATCGCCATCGAGCACAGCGGTTATTCCGTGTTCGCGGGTGTGGGCGAGCGTACTCGTGAGGGTAACGACTTCTACCACGAGATGAAGGACTCCAACGTACTGGACAAGGTAGCCCTGGTATACGGCCAGATGAACGAGCCGCCGGGCAACCGTCTGCGCGTCGCACTGACCGGCCTGACCATGGCCGAGAAGTTCCGTGACGAAGGCCGTGACGTTCTGTTGTTCATCGACAACATCTACCGTTACACCCTCGCCGGTACCGAAGTGTCCGCACTGCTGGGCCGTATGCCGTCCGCGGTGGGTTATCAGCCGACCCTGGCCGAAGAGATGGGCGTTCTGCAGGAGCGCATCACCTCCACCAAGAAAGGCTCGATCACCTCGATCCAGGCCGTATACGTTCCCGCGGACGACCTCACCGACCCGTCCCCGGCGACCACCTTCGCCCACCTGGACGCGACCGTCGTACTGTCCCGTGACATCGCCTCGCTGGGTATCTACCCCGCGGTCGACCCGCTGGACTCCACCTCTCGCCAGCTCGATCCGCTGGTGATCGGCCAGGATCACTACGACACCGCTCGCGGCGTCCAGTATGTTCTGCAGCGCTACAAGGAGCTGAAGGACATCATCGCGATCCTGGGCATGGACGAACTGTCCGAAGCCGACAAGCTGCTGGTGGCGCGCGCTCGTAAGATCCAGCGCTTCCTGTCCCAGCCGTTCTTCGTAGCGGAAGTCTTCACCGGCTCGCCGGGCAAGTACGTTTCCCTGAAGGACACCATCGCTGGCTTCAAGGGCATTCTCAACGGCGACTACGATCACCTGCCGGAGCAGGCGTTCTACATGGTCGGCGGTATCGAAGAAGCGGTCGAGAAAGCCAAAAAACTGTAATCCTGTGCGCCCGGCGACGGGCGCTCATGTGAGGCAAGCGTATGGCCATAACAGTCCATTGCGACATCGTCAGCGCCGAGGCGGAGATCTTCTCCGGCCTGGTCGAGATGGTTATCGCGCACGGCGCTCTGGGTGACCTGGGTATCGCCCCGGGCCACGCGCCGCTGATCACCGACCTGAAACCGGGCCCCATCCGCCTGGTCAAGCAGGGCGGCGAGCAGGAGGTGTACTACATCTCCGGCGGTTTCCTCGAAGTCCAGCCGAACATGGTCAAGGTCCTCGCCGACACCGTGGTTCGTGCCGGCGACCTCGACGAAGCGGCCGCCCAGGAAGCCCTGAAGGCTGCCGAAAAGGCGCTGCAGGGCAAGGGCGCCGAGTTCGACTACAGCGCCGCTGCCGCGCGTCTGGCCGAAGCCGCAGCCCAGCTGCGCACCGTCCAGCAACTGCGCAAGAAGTTCGGCGGCTGATTTCCAGCCGGTACTTCTAGCGGTGTCAGGGAAAAGGGTAGCCTGTGGGCTACCCTTTTTTCGTTTTGCATCTTCACTCACAGGTTTTGCCTGTGACCACCAGGAACGGTAGTCCAGTCCATGTCCCTTGAAATCGTGATTCTCGCCGCCGGCCAGGGCACCCGCATGCGTTCGGCCCTGCCCAAGGTCCTCCATCCCATTGCCGGCAAGCCGATGCTCGGCCACGTCATCGACTGCGCGCGCCAGTTGCAGCCGGAACGGATCCACGTGGTGATCGGCCACGGCGCGGATCTGGTGCGTGAGCGGATGGCCGCCGACGACCTGAATTTCGTGCTCCAGGCCGAACAGCTCGGTACGGGCCATGCGGTGGCCCAGGCCCTGCCGTTCCTCAGTGCAGACCAGGTGCTGATCCTCTACGGCGACGTGCCGCTGATCCAGCTGGACACCTTGCAGCGCCTGCTGGCGCAAGTCACCCCGGACCAGTTGTCGTTGCTCACCGTCGACATGCTCGACCCCACCGGCTACGGCCGCATCGTCCGTGACGATCAGGGCGCGGTGCAGGCCATCGTCGAGCACAAGGACGCGACCCCGGCGCAGCGCCAGATCGGCGAGATCAACACCGGCATCCTCGCGGTGCCGGGCAAGCGCCTTGCCGACTGGCTCGGCCGCCTGTCCAACGACAACGCCCAGGGCGAGTACTACCTGACCGACGTGATCGCCATGGCGGTCGGCGACGGCCTGGTGGTAGCCAGCGCCCAACCGCTGGACGCGATGGAAGTGCAGGGCGTTAATGACCGCATGCAACAGGCCCAGCTGGAGCGTCACTACCAGCGCCTGCGCGCGGAGGAGCTGATGCGCCAGGGCGTGACCCTGCTCGATCCGCAGCGCCTGGATGTCCGTGGCGAAATCTCGGTCGGCCGCGACGTGCTGATCGACGTCAACGTGGTGCTGGAAGGCCGCGTGGTGATCGAGGACGACGTGCACATCGGACCGAACTGCGTGATTCGCGACAGCGTCCTGCGGCGTGGCGCGGTGATCAAGGCCAACAGCCACCTGGAAGGCGCGGAGCTGGGCGAGGGTAGCGATGCCGGTCCGTTCGCCCGCCTGCGTCCGGGCAGCGTGCTCGGCGCTCGGGCCCATGTCGGCAACTTCGTCGAACTGAAGAATGCCCGCCTGGGCGAGGGCAGCAAGGCCGGCCACCTGAGCTACCTGGGCGATGCCGAGCTGGGCGCCAACTGCAATATCGGCGCCGGCACCATCACCTGCAACTACGATGGCGCGAACAAATTCCGCACCGAGCTGGGCGACGATGTGTTCATCGGCTCGAACAACTCGCTGGTGGCGCCGCTGAAGATTGGCGATGGCGCGACGACCGCGGCCGGCTCCACCATCACCCATGAGGTTCCGGCGAAGAACCTGGCCTTCGGCCGCGCCCGGCAGAAGAACCTGGAAAACTGGAAGCGCCCGGAAAAAATCAAGAAGTAACGGAGCGGCACGGATGCCGAAGCCTGCGAAATGGATCGTGCTGGGGCTGCTCATAGCCTGGGCGGTGCTGCCCGAATGGCCGCGGATACCCGTCGAAGGCGCCAGTGCCCGCGACTGGAATCCGCGAACCTTCTGGTTCGAGCCCTGGGGGCGCTCCGGAGTGCACAAGGGCATCGACATCTTCGCCCGCAGCGGCACCCCCGTACGCTCCGCCAGCTACGGCCTGGTGCTCTATCGCGGGGAGATCGCCCTCGGCGGCAAGGTCGTCCTGGTGCTGGCGCCCAAGTGGCGCCTGCATTACTACGCCCATCTCGATAGCCTCGACGCCTATCCGGGCCAGCCGGTCCTCGCCGGTTCCCGCCTGGGTGCGGTCGGAACCACCGGCAACGCGCGCGGCAAGCCGGCCCACCTGCACTACGCGATCATCACCTTGCTGCCCTATCCCTGGCTGGCCGACGCCAGCACCCAGGGTTGGAAGAAAATGTTCTACCTCGATCCCAATACGGTGCTGCCGAGCCGATGAAAAGTCATTGACGGGAATCGCCGGATAAGTTTTGATTCGCACACTTTTCTTTCGAAACGAAACTTAAGTGATCTCGAAACGTAATACGCCGCAACGTCGCCATGCCATCCTCGCGCTGCTTTCCGAGCAGGGCGAGGTCAGCGTGGACGCACTCGCCAAGCGCTTTTCCACCTCGGAAGTGACCATCCGCAAGGACCTCGCCGCCATGGAAAGCCACGGCCTGCTGTTGCGTCGCTACGGCGGTGCGGTGCCGATGCCGCAGGAACTGATCGGCGAAGCCGCACAGCCCGTCTCGCCCTACAAGCAGGCTATCGGTCGCGCCGCCGCGGCGCGACCGATAGCCTGCTTGTAG
>NZ_SCND01000443.1:0-4334 GCF_005503585.1 Pseudomonas sp. 2VD | reverse complement strand
ACGCGCTCATAGCCGTGCAACTGCGTCAGGGCGCGAGCCACCAGCCCTCCCATCGAATGGGTGACCAGAATGACCTTCATACGTCTCACCTGCTCGGGATCGAGACCGCACTCATCGTCGTTGAGTGTGGCACCGGGGGTCTCCAGAGGGGTAGGGTCACCCTTCCAGATCAGGTCGCGCCAACTATGGCGGCTATCGTCAGCTCCGTAATGGGCATAGGTCTCTGAGTGATAGCCTGCTGCTGACAATTCACCATGAAAATTAGCAATGCTATCTATCAAGTCTTCAAAGTTATCACGGGGGCCAACTCTTAAACCTTCTTTTTTGTCTGACATGTCCATATATTGTGAATTTTGCTCAGGCACCAATCCATACCACGTAGTGTTCTTGTATATCTCTTCATAAGGGTCCTGATTCTGCGGATAAGCCCGAGGCTTTCCATCGATATCCTTGAGCACCTGCCCCTGCGCGTCGCATAGAAACAGCCAGGGACGCCCTTCCCGGTATTCCGCGCTAGGGGCCAATTCCAGCGCGCCGGCCGAATTGGCGACAATGGCTGTCACTTCACCGGCATTTCGCCCCAGCACGACCTGTGCGATACCTTCATAGCCACAGCGCATATGATGGTAGATGGTCGAGGAACCTGTCGCAGGTTGTACGCCATGCACCACCCCCAATACGCGCTCATAGCCGTGCAACTGCGTCAGGGCGCGAGCCACCAGCCCTCCCATCGAATGGGTGACCAGAATGACCTTCATACGTCTCACCTGCTCGGGATCGAGACCGCACTCCTTTTGGTAGAAAGGCAACACGGTATTCTCGATATAGTCGCGTACATCCAGCGCCGACTGCCGGTTGGACTGTAGCCAGTTATAGCCGGCGCACCAGACATCGAACTGGTATCGGCTGGCCCTGAGCAATTCCTCTTCATCGATCGGCCCAACCTTTCCCTGCTCCTCACCCTGATCTCCAGGAGGAGAGAGGGCTTCGTCATTCCACCATGCCTGGAGTTCCCGCCGGCTGACGATGTTATCCAGTCGCCTCTCCATTAATCCCATGACCGGGTTATACGCACTGCGCATGACCTTGCCCCAGCCGCGCAGGCGGGCAGCTTCTTCGGACAAACCAGATTGACCGACATCGATCGTACCCTGGTCATCGACTTCTACTTGCTCAGCCTTCAGGAGCTCCTGACGGGCCTTTGGACCCCTCCAGGCCCAAGTCCACAACGCACCGATGGAGGCAAACAGGTCATCCATGGGCCACAGACCATTCGGCGGCCTCCAGACCTCGCTTTTATCTGCCTTGTTGCGCAGGTTGGTTCCCATGATCCCCGGAATGAAGATCACCGGCAGGGGAGCGGTCTGCCGAACCAGTGCCACCTTTTCGCTCTGGTTGTCGGTACGGGTCAACTGCGCCTTGTAGACAGGCCGTCCCAGACTGTCGCGAGAGCGAGGGATGATCACATCCTGATTCGGCTCGAGCGGTTCGCTGCTCATGTGTTGGACTCCGTGTCGCTGTTGTGACTGCCCTTGCCCAGGATGCGTATCTGCACCGGGTCCATGGCCAGGTGTTGTTGCTTGGGTAAACGGCCCTGGCTGTCGGTCATCAGTTTCACCACACCACCATCGCCTCGTATCACTTCAACGGCGATATTGGGTAACGGCTCCAGCGTGGCTTCGTCGCGCAGGACATACCGGTCATCGAACGGTGTCGAATCCCAGGCGTTGAAGCTGGTCGATGCATGAGCGGGACCGACATGACTGTGCTTCGCCGCCTTGACCACGAAGTTGCCGGGCATGCCCAGCTCGATGTTGCCGCCCTTGAGGGTCAGGTAGGCGCCGCCGCACATCAGGGTGATGTGCTCCTTCGCGGTGACCAGCACGTGCTGCTGGCTGGCGCTGACCTCCACGCTCTGCTCGGCCTCCAGGCGGATGTCGTTCTTCTGCGCCTGCAGCAGCATCGGCCCCTGGTGGGTGATCTGGCGCAGCTCGCCGCCCTGGGCGAACAGGCCGATGTCGCTGCCGGCGTTGATCACCACCTTCTGCCCGGCGGTCACCTGCTGGTTCTGCCGGGCCACGCTGTCGACGTGCTCGCCGGCGGCCAGGGTCAGGCTCGTCGGCGTCGCCGCGGCGATCCCTGCCGGACCGCTCAAGGCGATCGCTGGCTTGCCTCCGTTGCTCTTGCCGGACTCGTCGTTGGCACCGTGGCCGAGGTCGCGCACGGCTTCCTGGAGGGTTTGCTGCGGCGCCGCGTCGTGCCCCACGCCCTGGTGCTCCCCGGCGTAGTCGCCCAGCTCGCGGGCCAGCTCCAACGCCGCCTCCAGCACCTGCACCACGACGCCTCGGTCGAGATGGCCGGCGCCGGCCCTGAGCTGCTCCTCGGTGCTCAGCAGCAGCCCCTTGGCCGCACGCACCGCGCCATGTTCGTCGGTGCGCAGTTCGAAGCCCTCGCCGCGCGGCTTGCCGCCTTCGGGCCGAGGATGGGTCAGGTAGCCCAGGTGCAGCGCGCTGGCACCGTGGTCGCTCATCAGCGCCGCACTGATCTGCGCCGTGGTGTCGTCGATGCGCAGCTCGTTGGCCCGACTGCCCTTGTACTCCTTGCTCTTGATGGTGCTGAGGATCTTGTGGTCGGGCAGCGCGTAGGGCGGTCGGTTGGTCGCCCGGTAGGTGCGCCCGGTGACGATCGGCTGGTCGCAGTCGCCGTCCAGGTAATCGACGATCACCTCCTGGCCAATCCGCGGGATCGCCATGTGTCCCCAGTCGGCACCCGCCCAGTTCTGCGCGACCCGTATCCAGCAGGTACTGAATTCATCGTGACGTCCCTCGCGATCCCAGGGGAACTGGACTTTCACCCGTCCCCACTCGTCGCAATGGATCTCTTCCCCTGCCGGGCCGACTACCGTCGCGATCTGCGGACCATCGATACGCGGCCGAGGCAGCGGTGCGGGACGCCATTCGACGTCCTCGGGTACCAGTTCGGCGCGCAGGTCGTAGCGCACCCCCAGAGGGGCGTCGGCGGACTCTTCCTCCTGGCCGGCATACTGGGTGCCGCGATGGACCACCCGCACCGGCCGCCACCAGGCGTTGAAGTCGGCACGCGGATGACCTTCCAGGGCAAAGGCGTGGCCCGGGATCAGCCGCGGGTCGTCGCCGCTGACCGATGCCACCCGCGCATCGCGCCGGTGCCCTCTGAGGCGGCTTTCGCTGAAAGGCCGGCCGGCGCCGCTCTGCTTGTAGCGACCGGGGTAGTCGTAGCGCTCGTAGGACGAGCCCTGATGCTCGAGCGCCTCGCCAGCGAGATGATGCTCCTGGTCGTAGGTCGGGCGCTTGAAGCTGTAGTCCCGCTGGGTCTGTCGAGCCGTACGAACATTTTCGCTGTAGCGGAAAGAATGAAGCACCGGCTGTGGGTTGTCGCCCTCCGGCTGGGCGCTGAACAGTACCGGGCCGCCGGCGATACGCTCCTGGACGTAGAGCCGGTCGCTGCAGACCAGGGTGTGGCGGTGTTCGTCGAAGCGGAAGTAGTAGACCAGGCCTTCCTCGAAGGCTAGCCGGTCGTGCAGGTAGTGATCGCTGTCGCCGGCCTGCACGCAGTATTCGCGCGGCAGGTGCTCATGGTAGATGCGCTGTTCGTAGTCGAGCACCTGGTGTTCCTTGAGCAGCGCCTGGAGAATCTCCGGAACACTCTTCTCCTGGAATATCCGCCAGTTGCAGCACAGCTCCAGGCGCGCCAACTGCGGTTCCAGCAGCAGTTCGTAGCGGGTCCGGCGAAAACCCGAGCTGCCCTGGGTGAAGTGGCTGACGATGCCATGGACGTAGCGGGCCGGACGGCCGTCCTGCCAGAGGGTGAAGGTGCCCGGCTGGTCGAGTACCTGCTTGAAATCGATGGCGTTCTTGTCGCTGGCCAGCTTCAGGTTCAGGCGGAAAGGCTCGCAGAGCGCTTCTTCCAGTTCGAACTCGACGACATCGAACGCGAGTTTCCCTTCGCCGACGACGAAGGTGAATTTCAGGTCCCTTTGACGCATGGATCGTTCCTTGTTCCTGGCGGGCGGTTCCTCCCCCATCCGTTGGAGAAGCGAGCCCCACGTTACTCTTGCTCAGCCGCTGCCGAAAGTCTTGGCTCTGTGTCGATTTCGCGAAGTAGCGGACATTTTCGGCTCGACGGAGAACCGATCGCACAGGTGTACGACCGGTGTGCCTGTCAACTCACCCTGCGACCGGCGAGCGCCAGTCGTCGGAGCCGGAGGTGCCGGAGACTTCGTGGGTCCAGGTGATCTTGCGGTAGGTGAAGTGCACGTCTTCCAGGTGGGTGAAGTGGGCGTTGCCCGGGTCCTG
>NZ_SCND01000442.1:0-4341 GCF_005503585.1 Pseudomonas sp. 2VD | reverse complement strand
ACGATCTCGTCGCTGCGGCTGATCCCGGCGGTCTCGCTGCGGCACAGGTCGAGGAACTCGCGCATGGTCGCGGTCTGGTACTTCTGCTTGTGCCAGATGAAGTAGAACTGCCGGCGCAGGTCCAGGCCGGGCGTTTCTACCGGCACCAGGCTGCCGCGGCGGAAAGCGTCGCGCAGGGCCAGGCGGGAAATGCAGCCGATGCCCAGACCGGACTCCACGGCACGCTTGATCGCCTCGGTGTGCTCCAGCTCCAGGCGGATGTTCAGCGGCCGCGGGTGATGACGCATGGCCTGGTCGAAGGTCAGGCGGGTGCCGGAGCCCTGCTCGCGGAGGATCCAGGCCTCCCGCGTCAGCCGTTCCAGGTCGGCGCCGCCCCGCCGCGCCAGCGGATGCTGGGGGGCGCAGAACACCACCAGTTCGTCCTCCATCCAGGGTTGCACCTCGATGTCCGGATGCCGGCAGTCGCCCTCGATCAGGCCCAGGTCCAGCTCGTAGTGGGCGACCTGCTGCACCACCTGGGCGGTGTTGTGCACGTGCAGGCGCACCCGACAGTCCGGCTGGCGCTGCATGAAGGCGCCGATCAGCAGCGTGGCCAGGTAGTTGCCGATGGTCAGGGTGGCGCCGAGGTCGAGGGAGCCGAAGGCGGTCTTGCCGTTGAGCAGGTTCTCGATTTCCTCGCCGCGGTCGAGCAGCGCCACCGCCTGCGGCAGCAGTTGGCGGCCGAGGGCATTGAGGGTCAGGCGCTTGCCGGCGCGGTCGAACAGCTTGCAGTCGAACTGCCGCTCCAGCTCGCCGAGCGAGGTGCTGGTCGCCGACTGCGACAGCGACAGCCCCTCGGCGGCGCGGGAGACGCTCTCCTGCTGGGCCACGGCGACGAACACCTCGAGCTGGCGGAGGGTGAATTTCATCCAGGCTTCCTCGTCTAGAGCGAAAGGCCCCGCGACATTTTGCCGTTCCGTCGGCGGGGTTGGCTCGGTTATCCTTGCGCCCCGTCCGCGGGAGCGATGGGAGCCCTCGGCGGCCGGCGGCCGACCGATATCGTGTTATCCCATATCCATATTCTGGATAAGCATTATCCAGACAATTCATTTTGCGGATATTTTGGCAACCGATAAAATGCCGCGCAACTGCGTCACGTCTGCTGCTGTTGGTGTGCGCCCGCGTTTTCCTAGGAGTCTTTGATGAGCAATCTGTACACCGAGCGCGTTCTCAGCGTGCACCACTGGAACGACACCCTGTTCAGCTTCAAGACCACCCGCAACCCGGGTCTGCGCTTCAAGACCGGCCAGTTCGTGATGATCGGCCTGGAAGTCGACGGTCGCCCGCTGATGCGCGCCTACAGCATTGCCAGCCCGAACTACGAAGAGCACCTGGAGTTCTTCAGCATCAAGGTCCCGGACGGCCCGCTGACCTCGCGCCTGCAGCACCTGAAGGAAGGCGACGAGCTGATGGTCAGCCGCAAGCCGACCGGCACCCTGGTGCACGACGACCTGCTGCCCGGCAAGCACCTCTACCTGCTCAGCACCGGCACCGGCATGGCGCCCTTCCTCAGCGTGATCCAGGACCCGGAAACCTACGAGCGCTACGAGAAGGTGATCCTGGTCCACGGCGTGCGCTGGGTCAGCGAACTGGCCTACGCCGACTTCATCACCAAGGTCCTGCCGGAACACGAGTACTTCGGCGACCAGGTGAAAGAGAAGCTGATCTACTACCCGCTGGTGACCCGCGAGCCGTTCCGCAACCAGGGCCGCCAGACCGACCTGATGCGCAGCGGTAAGCTGTTCGAGGACATTGGCCTGCCGCCGATGAATCCGCAGGACGACCGTGCGATGATCTGCGGCAGCCCGAGCATGCTGGAAGAGACCAGCGCCGTGCTCGACAGCTTCGGCCTGAAGATCTCGCCGCGCATGGGCGAGCCGGGCGACTACCTGATCGAGCGCGCCTTCGTCGAGAAGTAGGCCTCCGCCGCGCCTCGTCGCGCCAGGCGAAGAAAGCCCCTGCCGTATCCGCGGCAGGGGCTTTCTGCTTTCCGGCCCCCGCTCAGTGCGCCGGGTGCCGGTGCGGGTGGTCGCCGCCCACGCCTTGCAGCACCGCCTGGTCGATCTCGTCGAAGCGCAGTACCCGGCCGCCTTCCTCGGCCGCCAGGCGCGTCGCGGCCTCTTCGTCGGCGAACGAGGCGAGGGTGGCGCCCATGCCGCCCGGCCGCTGGATGCCGACCACGTAGTAGGCGCGGGTGGCGTCGATCAGGCGGGCGTCGTCGGGGTGCCGCCAGTCGGCCTGGCTCATGTCGTGGACATACAGGCGCGCCTGGCCCTGGCGGTTTTCCGGTTGCAGCCACCAGCCGAACAGTTCGGCGGTGGAGCAGAACTTGCGCACCGCGCCGGGAAGCACCGCCTCGCCTTTGGGACCGGGCATTTCCTCGATGAGCATGCCGCAGACGTGGCATTCGTCGCCGCTGGCGATCGGCACCGGGCCGAGTGCCGTGGCGTCGTCCCGCGACGCATCGCAGCCGGCCAGCAGCAGGCCGAGCAGGAGCGTGCCGAGCAGAGGGCGCAGGGGGAGGGTATGACGTTGCATGGCGGAACCTCGTGAGTCAGATGGGGCGGCGGCGGAACAGGCCGTGGGCCAGCGCCAGGGCAGCGCAGGCCCAGAGGGCCAGGGCCAGCCAGAGGGCGCTGGCGGACACCGGCAGGTCGCTGGCCAGGGGAACCACCCCGCCGGCGGCGGCTGCGTCGAAGCCGGACAGGTTGATCAGCCGGTAGAGATCGGTCGGGTTGAGCAGCAACAGCCAGGGCAACAGCCGCGGGCTCAGGTGACCCTGGCTGAGGACCAGGATCGCCAGCAGGGCCAGGTCGAACAGCAGGACGAAGAAGAACCACAGGCCGAGCGCCTGCCCGGCGGCGCTGGATTTCTCGCTGGCGCGGCTGCTCAGGGCGTAGGCCAGGGCGAGGAACACGCAGCCGAGCAGCAGCGAGGAACCCATGAAGCGGCCGAAGGCGCCCAGCAGGATGGCCGCCTCGACCTCCGGCACCAGCACGAGGATCGCCAGCGCCGCGCTGCCGAAGCCGATCAGGGTGGCCAGGGCGAGGATCAGGCCGTGACCGAGGAACTTGCCGAGCAGCAACTGGCCGCGCCCCAGCGGGTAGGTCAGGAGCAGCAGCAGGGTGCCGCCTTCCTCCTCGCCGACGATGGCGTCGTAGGCCAGCAGCAGGGCGATCAGCGGCATCAGGAAGGTGGCCAGGCTGGTCAGGCTGGCGACCGTCGCCGGCACCGAGGTGAAGCCGACCTGGCCGGCCGCGGCGGCGCCGAACCAGGCGATGCCCACCGAGAGCAGGGCGAACAGCAGGCTGATCGCCAGCAGCCAGCGATTGCGCAGGCCGTCGGCCAGTTCCTTGCGGGCGATGGTCCAGACTACGGGCATGGCGTGGCTCCGGCGGGGGCGGGGGACATGTGGTGGCGATAGAGGTCCTCCAGCGACGGCGGCAGGATCTCCAGGTCGAACTCGCGCGCGGCCAGCAGCGCTTCCAGTACGCCGTCGCGCTCGGCATCGTCCAGCAGTACCTCGATGCGCTGGCCGTCCAGTCTCCGCGCCGCCAGGCCGGCCCGGTGCCAGCGTTCGAGCCACTGCGGGTTATGCGGGCTGGCCAGGCGCACGCGGGTCGGCAGAGCCGCCTTGCGGCGCAGTTCGGCGAGGCTGCCGGCCACTTGCAGGCGGCCGCCGGCGAGAATCGCGGCGCGGTCGATGTGCGTCTCGACGCCGGGCAGCACATGGGAGCAGAGGACGATCCCGGTGCCCTGGCCGCGCAGGCGGTCGAGCAATTGGTAAAGCTCGACGGTGGCCAGCGGGTCGAGGCCCACCGTCGGTTCGTCGAGCAGCAGCAGGCGCGGTTCGCCGAGCAGCGCCTGGGCCAGGCCGAGGCGCTGGCGCATGCCCTTCGAGTAGGTTTTCAGGCGCCGCCTGGCGGCATGGCCGAGGCCGACCTGTTCCAGCAGGCGCGCGGTCTCGGCCGGCGCCACGCCCTTGAGGCGGGCGAAGTGGCGCAGGGTTTCCGCGCCGCTGAGCTGCGGGTAGAAGGTCACGTTCTCCGGCAGGTAGCCGAGCTGGCGGCGCGCCTCCAGGCTTCTTGCATCGTGGCCGAGGACCCGCACGCGGCCTTCGCTGGGGGCCAACAGGCCGAGGACCAGCTTGATGGTGGTGGTCTTGCCGGCGCCGTTGTGGCCGAGCAGGCCGAGCACCTCGCCGGGCTCCAGGCGCAGGTCGAGCCCGCTCAGGGCGGTGAGGGCGCCGTAGCGCAGGGTCGCGCCGTCGATCTCGACCAGGCTCATGGCCTCGGCTCCGCG
>NZ_SCND01000441.1:0-4390 GCF_005503585.1 Pseudomonas sp. 2VD | reverse complement strand
GGCGACGGGCATGCAGGAAGAAGCCGAGGCCCGGCGCGTAGAGGATCATCGACAGCAGCAGGTATTTCAGCCCGGCGGCGTAGATCAGCCAGACCCCGTAGAGCGTCCCCAACAGCGCCAGCGCCAGCATCGCGCCCGAGTGCGGGCGGCGCGCCACCAGCTTCAGGCAGAAGCCGGCGCAGAGCAGGTAGGGGATCAGCGCCATCGAGGTGGCCAACTGGATCAGTGCGTTGTAGCCCGAGGCGTTGAGGAAGGCCACCAGCAGCAGCGCAGAGATCAGCGTGCTGGTCAGCCACAGTGCCGGCGCTGGGGTTTCCACCGCATTGGTGCGGCCGAACAGTGCCGGCGCGGTGTGCGTTGGGCCACGGCTGGCCAGGTAGAGCATTTCCACCGCGAGCATGGTCCAGGCCAGCAGCGCGCCGCCGACCGAAACGATCAGCCCGACGTTGATCAGCGTGGCGCCCCAGGGGCCCACCGCCGCGGCCATCACCTGGGCCATCGAGGGGTTCTTCATCTGCGCCAGTTCGTGCTGCGGCACCACGCCCAGCGACAGCACCGAGACGCAGACCAGCAACAGCAGGGTGACCACGAAGCCGAGCAGGGTTGCACGGCTGACATCGGCCGCGTGCCGCGCGTGGCTGGCATAGACCGTGGCGCTCTCGATGCCGAGGAATACCCAGACGGTGTAGAGCATGGTGGTTTCCACCTGGCGGGTGACGCTGCCCAGGGCCGGGCTGCCCCAGAAGTCCAGGTGAAAGGTCTCGATGCGGAAGGCCAGGGCTACGCAGAGGATGAACAGGGCGATCGGCACCACCTTGGCGAGGGTCACGATGGCGTTGGTGATCGCCGCGTTGTGCACGCCGTGGAGGACGAAGGCATGCATCAGCCAGAGCACCGTCAATTCGCCGAGCAGCGCCGGCCAGGTGGTTCCGTCGCCGAAGAAGGCCAGCGCGCCGAACGAGCCGAGGGCGCTGAACAGCACCACCAGGTAGCCGGCGTTGCCGACCCAGGCGGAAATCCAGTAGCCCCAGGCAGCATTGAACCCCAGGTATTCGCCGAAGCCTTCGCGGGCGTAGCCGTAGACGCCGTCGTCCAGTTCGGGGCGGGTGGTCGACAGCCACTGGAATATCCGCGTCAGGGTCAGCATGCCGACGAAGGTGATCGCCCAGGCGATCAGGATCGCGCCGGCGCCTGCGCCTTCGGCCATGTTCTGCGGCAGGCTGAAGATACCGCTGCCGATGATGCCGCCTACCACCAGCGCGGTCAGCGCCGGCAGCCCCAGTTTTCCCTTGTCCGAATCGGCCATGTGGCACCTCCGAAACTGCATCCGGTATGTCGCGCCAGGCGCAGGCGGAGCCTGCGCCGGGGTGCGACGGCGGGAGGCGGCGGGTCGGTCCGCCGCGGCATGGTTCAGAAGCGCAGTGACATGCAACTGACGCCGCCGTCGATCTTGCGGTATTCGGAGGTGTCCACCTCGATCACCCGGTAGCCGAGGCGGGCGATCTTCTCGCGGGTCCGGGGATAGCCGGCGGGCATGATCACCCTTTCGTTGACCCAGATGCAGTTGGCGGCGTAGGACTCCTCTTCGGGGATCTCGATGATGTTGAAGTCCTGGAACTCCGGCTTGCTGACGAACTCGCCGGCGGCCAGCAGGTTGTTGTGTTCCAGGTAGGCGAGCCCGGTCTTCAGGTGCAGGACCTTTTCCAGGCGTACCACCGAGCCGCTGAGGCCATGTTTCTCCAGGATCGCGATCATCTGCCGGGCGCCCTCGGCGTTGGTGCGGGCCGATTCGCCGATGTAGAAGTGGTCGCCGACCATCATGATGTCGCCGGCTTCCACCGTGCCGGGTGCCTCGATGCGCTCGACCTTGCCCGGATAGAAGCGCTGCACGGTCTCCTCGATGATCTCGGTCTCGCCGCGCCGCGATTCGGCGCCGGGGCGGGTGATGATGGCGCAGCGCGAGGTGCAGAGCACCGGGTCCTCGACGAACACCGAGTCGGGGAAGCGTTCGTCCGGCGGCAGCAGGGTGATGTCCACGTCGCAGGTCTGCAAGGCGCGGATGTAGGCGTTGTGCTGCTCCAGGGCCTTGGCGTAGTCCGGCTTGCCGAGGTGGCTGGAGGTCAGGCCGTCGACCAGGCTGCGGGCGGGCGTGCGAGCGATGATGTGCTTGAACATGACGATTTTCCTCGTGTGGGGACGACGAGGTCGTTGCAAGCCACGCGCCAGCCAACGCCCGGGAATTGCCTTGGAAATCCTTGATAAATCGGAGGATTTTCCTGGTTTTCCGAGGGCTTGGTTGATCCACGCCAAGGATGCTCGGTCGCGCTGCGTCGAAAATGGGTCAACTGACGAGATTTCGACATCCGGGAAACCGAGGGGGAGAGCATGGCGCTTGTCGAGGAGCCGACGATTTCCGCGCGAAGCGGTGAACTAGCCTGGTTGGTGGACTGCCTGGCGCCGATTTTCGACGGCCTGCGGCAACCGGTCACGGTGGTCGACCCCTCCGGTCGCTTCGTCTACTACAACCGTGCCAGCGGCCTGCTCGATGGTCTCGACCCGCAGCGGGCGCTGGGCATGCACCTGTTGCAGAGCGCTCCCTGGCTGGCGGCCGAGCAAAGCACGCTGTTGCGTTGCCTGGCCGAAGGGCGGCCGTCGATCGATACGCTGCAGGCCTACGTGGGGGCCGGCGGCGAGCTGTTGCAGTATCGCCACCGGGCGATCCCGCTGCGCGGGCGCGACGGTTGCCTGCTCGGCGCGATGGAGCTCGGCGAAGTCGTCGCCGAGACCGAAGAGGCCGCAGGCCCGGCGGATTGCCCGAACATCCTGAGCGTGGCGCCGAGCCTGCTGCGGCAGTTGCAGCGCCTGGACGTCTTCGCGGCCACCGACCTGCCGCTGCTGATCCATGGCGAGACCGGCACCGGCAAGGAACTGTTCGCCCGTCGCGCCCATGCCCTGAGCCCGCGACGCAGCGGTCCGATGATCAGCCTGAACTGCGCAGCGATTCCCGAGACGCTGCTGGAAAGTACCCTGTTCGGCACCACCCGCGGCGCTTTCACCGGCGCCGAGAACCGCAAGGGCATGTTCGCCCTGGCGCAGGGCGGCAGCTTGTTCCTCGACGAGATCAATTCCATGCCGATGGCCATGCAGAGCAAGCTGCTGCGGGTCCTGCAGGACGGCAGCTACCTGCCTCTGGGCAGCCTGAGCCCGCAGCGGGCCGATGTACGCCTGATCGCGGCGAGCAACCAGCCGCCGCGCCAGGCGATCGCCGAGGGACGCCTGCGCGAGGACCTGTACTACCGTCTGGACGTGGGCAGCCTGTGCATCCCGCCGCTGCGCGAGCGCCCCGGCGATGTGGAACTGCTGGCACGGGCGTTCGTCCGTCGCGATGCGCGCAGCCTCAACCCACGTGTCACCGCCCTTGGCGAACGGGCGCTGGCGCAGTTGCTGGCCTGCGACTGGCCGGGCAACGTCCGGCAACTGGAAAACGTGATCCGACGCAGCCTGTTGCTGCACGGGGAGGGCGGCGCACTGCTGGATGAGGTGGCGTTCGCCGACGACGGCGCCGAGGCCGTGGGCGGCGAGGCCGCGCTCTCGATGAACAGCGCGGCGGTCGGAGGCCTGCGCGAGGCGCTGGCGCAACAGGAGCGCAACCTGATAGAAGACGCCTTGCGCCAGGCGCGCGGCAATCTCTCCCGGGCCGCCGCCCGGTTGCGGATTCCGCGCACGACCCTGCTCGGGCGCATGCGCCGGCTCGGCTTGCCGGCTTCCCTCGATCCGCCAGCCTGACAGGAGCCAACCATGGACAGCCACAGCCCGATCGCCACCGTCGCCCAGGCCCTGCGGCGCGCCGAACGCATCCTGGTCATCACCGGCGCCGGCCTCTCCGCGGACTCCGGTATGCCCACCTATCGCGGCCTCGGCGGTCTCTACAACGGTCGCACGGAAGAGGGCCTGCCGATCGAGGCGGCGCTTTCCGGACCGATGCTGCGGCGCGATCCGGCGCTGTGCTGGAAGTACCTCGCGGAACTCGGCAAGGCTTGCCTGGCGGCCCGACCCAACGCCGGCCACGAAGCCATTGCCGAGTTGCAGAAGCGCAAGCCGGAATGCTGGGTGCTGACCCAGAACATCGACGGCTTCCATCGCCAGGCCGGCTCGCCGGCCGAGCGGCTGATCGAGATCCATGGCGAACTGGCGCCGCTCTACTGCCAGTCCTGCGGTGCCGAGAGCGGCGGCCTGGAGGAACATCTGCACGGCCAGTTGCCGCCGCGCTGCGCGGCTTGCGGCGGGGTGCTGCGGCCACCGGTAGTGCTGTTCGAGGAAATGTTGCCGGAAGAGGCGATCGATACCCTGTACCGCGAATTGCGCAAAGGCTTCGATGCGGTGCTGGTGG
>NZ_SCND01000440.1:0-4395 GCF_005503585.1 Pseudomonas sp. 2VD | reverse complement strand
GTCCTGCTCGGCGACATGCCCTGGATCGCCGCCGATACCCTCGAGCGTCTGGCCGCGATGGCCACTCCCGAAGCCATCGTGTTTCCCCTGTACGACGGCCAGCGCGGTCATCCGGTGCTGTTCGGCCGCGCTTTCTGGGACGCGCTTGCGCAACTGGACGGCGACCAGGGCGCGCGCCGCGTGCTGCTGGCCCATCGTCCGGCCTGGCGCGAGGTACCGTGCGACGATCCGGGCGTACTCCGCGACGTGGACACCCCGGCGGCGCTCGGCTGACTATTTTCCCGCTTTCAGGATCACGAACTTCGGATTCGCCGCGACCTGCTCGACCCTGCGGAACAGCCGCTTGAGCTTGGCGTGGTAGCCCAGGTGGCGGTTGCCGACGATCCACAGTTCGCCGCCCGCCGCCAGGGCATCGCGAGCCTGGAGAAACATGCGCCAGGCGAGGAAGTCGCCGACCACCTGCTGCTGGTGGAACGGCGGGTTGCACAGGACCAGGTCCAGCGAGCCCGCCGCCTGGCCGGCCAGGCCATCGTCGGCGCGGAACGTCGCCGGCCGCTCGCCCAGCGCTGCTTGCCAGTTTTCCCGTGCCGACTGCACGGCCATGTACGACTCATCCACCAGGGTCAGCTCGGCCTGCGGGTTGAGCAGCGCGTAGGCGATGCCGAGCACCCCGTTGCCGCAGCCCAGGTCGGCGGCGCGTAGCGCGCCGAGGCTGCGCGGCAGGTGCGGGAGGAAGGCGCGGGTGCCGATGTCGAGACCTTCTCGGCAGAATACGTTGGCGTGGTTGAGCAGCGTCAGCGGCGGCTGCTCCAGGTGATAGCGGGTCGGATAGGGCGAGCGCGGTTGCGGGCGCTCCGCTGCCTCGGCGATCAGCAGGCGGGCCTTCTTCACCGCCAGCGAAGCGTGCATCGGGCCGATGTAGCGTTCCAGCAGGTCGCCGGCGGCGCGTGGCAAGTGCTTGACCATCCCCGCGGCGACGACCTGCGCGCCCGGTGCCAGTTGGCCGTGCAGGCGGATCAGTTGCTCCTCCAGCAACGCGAGGGTCTTCGGCACCTTGACCAGCACGTGATCGAAAGGCCCCACGGCGGTTTCGCTGGCCGGGACGAAGCGCACCGAGCCCAGGTCGAGGCCGTTGCGCGCGAGGTTCTTGCGCAGGGCAAGGAAGCCCAGGTGCGAATCGCCGCTGCTGGTGACCTGGACGTGCGGCGCCAGGCTCGCGGCGAGGGCGCCGAAGGCGTCGTTGAGGACCAGCACCCGGCATTGCGCCGTCACGCCCCGTTCGTGCAACTGGTTGAGCAGGTATTCGTCGGCGGCGTCGAACGCCTGGAGGGGCTCGCCGTCCTGCTCGGGCTGGCGGACCAGATCGAGCTGGGCGAAGGGGGTGGCGAATAGAGGCATCGGGTTCCCGGCGGGGCGAATCCCGCTCGTCAATTAACAATCTGTCGAAACTGAGAGCTGGTTGGAGTTCTCCAGCTTGTGCGGCACACGGATATGCCGAAAAATTCTTTACCCGGCTCTGGTTAGTCGTTTCCTTACCGACGAGTCATCCAGCCGGGCACGCCAATAATAACCGGGCTAGGGCTTCGATAGCGCCTGTCATGACCCGGTAGCGCCTGGACGGGCGCCTTCGCCACTTCGAGCGGCGACCGTCACCCAACCCGTTTTCCGAACGAGACCCGTGCGAGCCGTCGCGGGGCTCGTCGTTGCCATCGCACAGGTACATCGATGTTCAAGCCGTTTGTCGGTGTGGCGCTCGCCGCACTGTTCGCCGTTTCCGCCGTCGCCCATGCCGAGGACGCCGGCCCGATCGTGATCAAGTTCTCCCATGTGGTCTCCGACGACACGCCCAAGGGCAAGGGGGCGCTGTTGTTCAAGAAGCTTGCCGAGGAGCGTCTGCCGGGCAAGGTCAAGGTCGAGGTCTACCCCAACTCGACGCTGTTCGGCGACGCCGACGAGATCGAGGCCCTGCGCGCCAACAAGGTGCAGATGCTGGCCACCTCACTGTCCAAGTTCGAGCCCTATACCAAGCAACTCCAGGTGTTCGACCTGCCGTTCCTGTTCGATGACCTGGAGGCCCTGAAGCGTTTCCAGAAGCGCGACAAGAGCCGCGAACTGCTGCGCTCCATGGCCAAGCACGGTATCTATGGCCTGGCCTACTGGAACAACGGCATGAAGCAGCTTTCCGCCACTCGCGAGCTGCACCGGCCGGACGATGCCAAGGGCCTGGTCTTCCGTATCCAGCCGTCGTCGGTGCTGGAAGCGCAGTTCGCCATGCTCGGCGCCACCGCCAAGCAGTTGTCCTACGCCGAGACCCTCAAGGCCATGCAGGCCGGCAGCGTGCAGGGCACCGAGAACACCTGGTCGAACCTCGCCGGACAGAAGATCGACAGCGTGCAGCCGTACATCACCGAGACCAATCACGGTGCGCTCAGCTACATGCTGATCACCAGCTCGGCATTCTGGACCAGCATCCCCTACCAGACCCGCACCGAACTGGAGAGCATCGTCGACGAGGTCACCCTGGTGGTGAACAAGGAAGCCGAAGCGCTCAACCAGAAGGAGCGCGAGCACCTGCTGGCCGCCGGCAAGAGCCGTCTGGTCAGCCTCAGCGCGGAAGAGCACGAGGCCTGGCGCAACGCCATGAAGCCGCTGTGGAAGAACTACGAGGCGCAGATCGGCAGCGACGTGCTGCGTGCGGCCCAGGTGGTCAACCGCAAGCGCTGATCGGCCGCTGGCTATTCCCGTCAGCGGGGATAGCCACAAGCCTTGCGGGTGTTTCTGCCGGGTGCTTTGCGGGACACTAGGGGAGTATCGGTATCCGGAGCGGACCATGACCGCCAGCGAAGAGAAATTCACCCGCCAGACGCTGCTCGACGTGCAGCCTCTGACTCCCAACCTGTTCACCCTGCGTACCAGCCGCGACGCGGGATTCCGGTTCCGCGCCGGGCAATTCGCCCGGCTCGGCGTGTACAAGCCCAGCGGCAGTATCGTCTGGCGCGCCTACTCGATGGTTTCGGCGCCTCATGACGAATTCCTCGACTTCTTTTCCATCGTCGTCCCGGACGGCGAGTTCACCAGCGAACTCAGCCGCCTGCGCGAGGGCGACCAGTTGCTGGTCGATCGCCAGGCCTTCGGCTTCCTCACCCTCGACCGCTTCGTGGATGGTCGTGACCTTTGGCTGCTGGCCACCGGTACCGGTGTGGCGCCGTTCGTCTCGATCCTGCAGGACTTCGAGGTCTGGGAGCGCTTCGAAAGCATCAAGCTGGTCTACAGCGTGCGCGAGAGCAAGGAGCTGGCCTACCGCGAGCTGATCGCCGGCCTCGCCGAGCGCGAATACCTGGCCGAGCATGTCCACAAGCTGCAGTTCATCCCGGTGGTGACCCGCGAGCAGGTACCCGGTTGCCTGAACGGACGTATCACCACGTTGATCGAGAACGGCGATCTGGAGCGTGCCGCCGACCTGGAACTGACCCCGGAGCATTCGCGGGTGATGCTCTGCGGCAACCCGCAGATGATCGAGGACACCCGCGCCGTGCTGAAGGCTCGCGGCATGAACCTCAGTCTGACCCGGCGCCCGGGGCAGGTGGCGGTGGAGAACTACTGGTAGGTGCGTGCCCGCGCAGTAGCGGCGGATAGCGCCGCCGCCCGGCCTGTTGTCCGGCAATGAAAAAGGGCCCGTTCGGGCCCTTTTTCATTGTTCCGCCGACGCGATCACGACTTGTTCTGCTGGGCTTTCAGCAGGTCGCGGATCTCGGTCAGCAGGGTTTCCTCGGCACTCGGCACTGGCGGTTCGGAGGGCGCGACGGCTTCTTCGCGCTTGAGGCGGTTGATCGCCTTGACCCCCATGAAGATGGCGAAGGCCACGATGACGAAGTCGAGTACGGTCTGAATGAACTTGCCATAGGCCAGCACCACCGCCGGCACGTCGCCTTCGGCGGCCTTCAACGTTATCGCCAGGTCGGAGAAGTCGACTCCGCCGATCAGCAGTCCGATCGGCGGCATGATCACATCGCCCACGAAGGACGAGACGATCTTGCCGAAGGCCGCGCCGATGATGATACCGACAGCCATATCCACGACATTGCCCTTGACGGCAAAGGCTTTGAATTCACTCAGAAGACCCATGGGTTCACTCCCTGTATTTCGCTAATAGGTAAAGGCAGTCTAATGCAGCCTTCGGCAAGTTGCTCAGGCTGGAAGATTGGTGTTTTGGTTCCCCCCGGCAACGCGAAAATTCGCAAGGCATACGTTTGCGTCGGGTCTTGTGGGGAGAAACGAAGTTTAGGGAAACTCTGAAAAAGACTTTCTGATTTGGCAAAATACCGCGACCCCACCCACCGAGTTTCCCGATGAAGCAGATGACCTTCGCCGACGCCGAGTACGCTGGCAAGCGCA
>NZ_SCND01000043.1:0-26471 GCF_005503585.1 Pseudomonas sp. 2VD | reverse complement strand
GCCGGTCGTCGGCGGATGACGCTACGCGTCGTCCGTCCTACCAGGGTGTTTCGCCGGCGCCATCAGGCGCCGGCCGCCTCCAGGAAGTCCTGGGCGAAGCGTTGCAGTACGCCGCCGGCTTCGTAGATGGAGACTTCCTCGTCGCTGTCCAGGCGGCAGGTCACCGGCACTTCGAGCCGCTCCCCGTCGCGCCGGTGGATGACCAGGGTCAGGTCGGCGCGCGGCCGGCGAGCGCCGAGCACGTCGAAGGTCTCGCTGCCGTCGATCCCCAGGGTCAGGCGGGTGGTACCCGGCTTGAACTCCAGCGGCAGCACGCCCATGCCGATCAGGTTGGTGCGGTGGATGCGCTCGAAGCCCTCGGCGACGATCGCCTCCACCCCGGCCAGGCGCACGCCCTTGGCCGCCCAGTCGCGCGAAGAACCCTGCCCGTAGTCGGCGCCGGCGACGATGATCAGCGGCTGCTTGCGCTCCATGTAGGTCTCGATGGCTTCCCACATGCGCATCACCTTGCCTTCCGGCTCGACCCGCGCCAGCGAACCCTGCTTCACGCTGCCGTCGGCGTTGCGCACCATCTCGTTGAACAGCTTCGGGTTGGCGAAGGTCGCGCGTTGCGCGGTGAGGTGGTCGCCGCGGTGGGTGGCGTAGGAGTTGAAGTCCTCCTCGGGCAGGCCCATTTTCGCCAGGTATTCGCCTGCCGCGCTGTCGGCGAGGATCGCGTTGGACGGCGACAGGTGGTCGGTGGTGATGTTGTCCGGCAGCACCGCCAGCGGGCGCATGCCGCGCAGGGTGCGTTCGCCGGCGAGGGCGCCTTCCCAGTACGGCGGGCGGCGGATGTAGGTGCTCGTCGGGCGCCAGGCGTAGAGCGGGTCGACCTTCTCGCGCTCGCCGTGGGTGATGTCGAACATCGGGATGTAGACCTGGCGGAACTGCTCGGGCTTCACCGCCGCCCTGACCACCGCGTCGATCTCCTCGTCGCTCGGCCAGAGGTCCTTCAGGCGGATCTCCTTGCCGTCCGCCACGCCGAGCACGTCGCGCTCGATGTCGAAGCGGATGGTCCCGGCGATGGCGTAGGCCACCACCAGCGGCGGTGAGGCGAGGAAGGCCTGCTTGGCGTAGGGGTGGATGCGCCCGTCGAAGTTGCGGTTGCCGGAGAGCACCGCGGTGGCGTACAGGTCGCGCTCGACGATCTCCCGCTGGATCGCCGGGTCGAGGGCGCCGGACATGCCGTTGCAAGACGTGCAGGCGTAGGCCACCACGCCGAAGCCGAGGGCTTCCAGGTGCGGCAGCAGGCCGGCTTCGCGCAGGTATTCGGTGACCACCTTGGAGCCGGGTGCCAGCGAGGTCTTCACCCATGGCTTGCGGACCAGGCCGAGGCGGTCGGCGTTGCGTGCCAGCAGGCCGGCGGCGATCACGTTGCGCGGGTTGCTGGTGTTGGTGCAACTGGTGATCGCGGCGATGATCACCGCGCCGTCCGGCATCAGGCCCTCGGCTTCCTCGGCGCGGGCCCGCTCGAGGTTGCCGGCGATGCCTTTCGCCGCCAGTTCGCTGGTGGCGACCCTGGCGTGCGGATTGGACGGGCCGGCCATGTTGCGCACCACGCTGGACAGGTCGAACTTCAGCACCCGCTCGTACTCGGCGTCGACCAGGCTGTCGGCCCAGAGCCCGGCGGTGCGCGCATAGGCCTCCACCAGGGCGACCTGCTCGTCGTCGCGGCCGGTGAGGCGCAGGTAGTCGATGGTCTGCTGGTCGATGGCGAACATCGCCGCGGTGGCGCCGTATTCCGGAGCCATGTTGGAGATGGTCGCGCGGTCGCCGAGGGTCAGGCTGGAGGCGCCTTCGCCGTAGAACTCCAGGTAGGCGCCGACCACCTTCTGCTTGCGCAGGAACTCGGTCAGGGCCAGCACCACGTCGGTGGCGGTGATGCCCGGCTGGCGACGGCCGCTCAGCTCGACGCCGACGATGTCCGGCAGGCGCATCCAGGAGGCGCGGCCGAGCATCACGTTCTCCGCTTCCAGGCCGCCGACGCCGATGGCGATCACGCCCAGGGCGTCGACGTGCGGGGTATGGCTGTCGGTACCCACGCAGGTATCGGGGAAGGCCACGCCGTCGCGCGCCTGGATCACCGGCGACATTTTCTCCAGGTTGATCTGGTGCATGATGCCGTTGCCCGGCGGGATCACGTCGACGTTGCGGAAGGCCTGCTTGGTCCAGTCGATGAAGTGGAAGCGGTCCTCGTTGCGGCGGTCCTCGATGGCGCGGTTCTTGGCGAAGGCCTCGGGGTCGTAGCCGCCGCATTCCACCGCCAGCGAGTGGTCAACGATCAGTTGCACCGGCACCACCGGGTTGACCTGGGCCGGGTCGCCGCCCTTGTCGGCGATGGCGTCGCGCAGGCCGGCGAGGTCGACCAGCGCGGTCTGCCCGAGGATGTCATGGCAGACCACCCGCGCCGGGTACCAGGGGAAGTCGAGGTCGCGCTTGCGCTCGACCAGTTGGCGCAGCGAAGCCTCCAGGGTCGCCGGGTCGCAGCGGCGCACCAGGTTCTCGGCGAGCACGCGGGAGGTATAGGGCAGCTTGGCGTAGGCGCCGGGCTGGATCGCCTCGACCGCCTCGCGGGCGTCGAAGTAGTCCAGGCGGGTGCCGGGGAGCGGTTTGCGGTGTGCGCTGTTCATGGCTCGGACTCAATCACGGGGTGTTCGGAAGCGTGTCGCTCGCGCCGTGGCGCAGCCCACGCCGGCCTTTCGAATTCTGGGTGCGGCAACCGTCCGGCGCGCTCGCGTTCGGCGCGCCGGACGGCGTGGATCAGCGTTGCTCCAGCGGCACGAACGCGCGCTGTTCGACGCCGGTGTACTCGGCGCTCGGGCGGATGATGCGGTTGTTGGCGCGCTGTTCGAAGACGTGGGCGGTCCAGCCGCTGGTCCGCGAGCAGACGAAGATCGGCGTGAACAGCTTGGTCGGGATGCCCATGAAGTGATACGCCGAGGCGTGGTAGAAGTCGGCGTTGGGGAACAGCTTCTTCTGCTCCCACATGGTCTTGTCGATGGCTTCGGAAACCGCGAACAGGACCTTGTCGCCGACCTCGTCGGCGAGCTGCTTCGACCAACCCTTGATCACTTCGTTGCGCGGGTCGGAATCCTTGTAGATGGCATGCCCGAAGCCCATGATCTTGTCCTTGCGCTCGAGCATCTTCAGCAGCTCGGCGGTGGCTTCCTGCGGCGAAGAGAAGCGTTCGATCAGTTCCATCGCCGCCTCGTTGGCGCCGCCGTGCAGCGGGCCGCGCAGCGAGCCGATGGCGCCGGTGACGCAGGAGTAGAGGTCGGACAGGGTCGAGGCGCAAACCCGCGCGGTGAAGGTGGATGCGTTGAACTCATGCTCGGCGTAGAGGATCAGCGAGACGTTCATCACCTTCACGTGCAGCTCGCTGGGCTTCCTGCCGTGGAGCAGGGCGAGGAAGTGCCCGCCGATGGTCGGCTCGTCGCTGTTGCAGTCGATGCGCTGGCCTTCGTGGGTGAAGCGGTACCAGTAGGTCATGATCGCCGGGAAGGCGGCGAGCAGGCGGTCGGCGACGTCGCGCTGCTGGTCGAAGCTCAGCTCCGGTTCCAGGGTGCCGAGGACCGAGGCGCCGGTGCGCATCACGTCCATCGGGTGGGCGTCCTTCGGAATCCGTTCGAGAACTTCCTTCAGCGCCTGCGGCAGGTCGCGCTGGCCCTGGAGCTTCTTCAGGTAGGCGTCGAGCTGTTGCTTGTTCGGCAGTTCGCCGTAGAGCAGCAGGTAGGCGACTTCCTCGAAGATCGCCGCCGCCGCCAGGTCGCGGACGTCGTAGCCACGGTAGGTCAGACCGGCGCCTTCCTGGCCGACGGTGGACAGGGCTGTCTGGCCGGCCACCTGGCCACGCAGGCCGGCGCCACTCAGTACTTTTGCTTCAGCCATTGCTCTCTCCTTTCTTGAATTTTTTCTGGATGCTGCAACTCGGTTTCACGGGGTTCGCGGACCGGCGCTCAGGCGCACGCCGGGCTCGATGCTCAGGCGTTCTTCTTCTGCGCGAAGAGCGCGTCGAGCTTCTGCTCGAAGCTGTGGTAATCGATGCGATCGTACAGCTCCATGCGGGTTTGCATGGTATCGATCACGTTCTTCTGGGTGCCGTCGCGACGGATCGCGGTGTAGACGTTCTCCGCCGCCTTGTTCATGGCGCGGAAGGCCGACAGCGGGTAGAGCACCAGGGACACGTCGGCGGAGGCCAGTTCGTCGGTGGTGAACAGCGGGGTGGCGCCGAACTCGGTGATGTTGGCCAGCACCGGCACCTTCACCGCGGCGGCGAACTCCTTGTACATGGCCAGTTCGGTCATGGCTTCCGGGAAGATCATGTCGGCGCCGGCCTCGACGCAGGCGCAGGCGCGGTCGATGGCGGCCTGCAGGCCTTCCACGGCCAGCGCGTCGGTGCGCGCCATGATCACGAAGGAGTCGTCGCTGCGGGCATCGACGGCGGCCTTGATGCGGTCGACCATCTCCTGCTGCGAGACGATCTCCTTGTTCGGCCGATGGCCGCAGCGCTTGGCGCCGACCTGGTCCTCGATATGCATCGCAGCGGCGCCGAACTTGATCATCGACTTCACCGTGCGGGCGACGTTGAACGCCGAGGAGCCGAAGCCGGTGTCGACGTCCACCAGCAGCGGCAGGTCGCAGACGTCGGTGATCCGGCGCACGTCGGTGAGCACGTCGTCGAGGCCGCTGATGCCCAGGTCCGGCAGGCCCAGGGAACCGGCAGCGACGCCGCCGCCGGACAGGTAGATGGCCTTGAAGCCGGCGCGCTTGGCCAGCAGGGCGTGGTTGGCGTTGATGGTGCCGACCACCTGCAGCGGGTGCTCGGTGGCCACGGCTTCGCGGAAGCGCTGGCCGGGGGTAAGGGACGTCTGGCTCATCACGGACCTCTTAGACGGTGGAGGAAGCGGAGGCGAGCTTCGCCGGCTGGGGTTCCAGCTGGCGCTCGATATTGCGGCGCGACGCACTGATGTGGCGGCGCATCAGCAGCTCGGCCAGTTCGCCGTCACGGTCGGCGATGGCGTCGAGAATGCGGTGGTGTTCGGCGAAGGCCTGGCGCGGCCGGTTCGGTGTGGTCGAGTACTGGATGCGGTACATCCGCACCAGTTGGTAGAGCTCGCCGCAGAGCATGCGGGTGAGGGTGGCGTTGCCGCTGCCCTGGATGATCCGGTAGTGGAAGTCGTAGTCGCCTTCCTGCTGGTAATAGCCGCGCCCGGCCTGGAACGCCTCGTCGCGCTCGTGGGTGTCGAGCACCCGGCGCAGTTCGTCGATCTCGGCCTGGCTCATGCGCTCGGCGGCCAGTCGGCAGGCCATGCCTTCCAGGGACTCGCGGATCTCGTAGAGTTCGATCAGCTCGGCGTGGCTCAGCGACACCACCCGCGCCCCGACATGCGGCACCCGCACCAGCAGGCGCAGGCCTTCCAGGCGGTGGATCGCCTCGCGCAGCGGGCCGCGGCTGATGCCGTAGGTGCGCGCCAGCTCCGGCTCGGAGATCTTGCTGCCCGGCGCGATCTCGCCGCTGACGATGGCGCTCTGGATCTTGCGGAAGACGTGTTCCGACAAGGTCTCGCCGTCGTCATGGGCAATTTCGAGAGGGGGCGGGTTCTGGGTCATGGTACTGGCTGTCTGGGTCGATGTGTCGACAATGTTTGCGAAAGCTACCGCCTGGATTGCGTAGGGTCAATCATTCGTCGCTTGATTGTCGACAATCGTCTAATGCATCGCTGGTCTATGCTTTCCCCTCCAGCCGCTGTGCCAGGAGAGAGTTTCGTGGGCATCTATGACCGTTACGTGTTGCCGCGCCTGATCGACTTCGCCTGCGGCATGGGCGACGTGATGAAGCAGCGTTCGCTGCTGGTGCCGCGCGCCCATGGGCGGGTGCTGGAGATCGGTCTGGGCACCGGGCTCAACCTGGGCTTCTACGACGCGGCGAAGGTGTCGGCGATCGTCGGCGTCGACCCGGCCGCGCAAATGCAGGCGCTGGCCCGCGAGCGCGCGGCGCAAATCGGCATCCCGGTGGAAATGGTCGCCCTCGAGCTTGGCGAGATCCGCGCCGAGGCGGAAAGCTTCGACACCATCGTCTGCACTTTCACCCTTTGTTCCATCGCCGCGCCGCTGCCGGCGCTGGGCGAGATGCGTCGGGTGCTGAAGCGTGGCGGCGAATTGCTGTTCTGCGAGCACGGGCGCGCGCCGGACGCCTCGGTGCTGGCCTGGCAACGGCGCCTGACGCCCTGGTGGAAACCGCTGGCCGGCGGTTGTCACCTGGACCGCGACATGCCGGCCTTGCTGCGCGAGGCCGGCTTTCGCATCGACGAGCTGGAACAGGGCTACCTGCCCGGGCCGCGGCCGATGACCTACGTCTACCGCGGCGTCGCGCGCTGAATCCGGGCGGCGCTCAGAGCGCCTTGGGCAAGGGCGCGAACAGCGCGTCGATATCGGCCTCGTCGAGCTTCCAGCCGTCGCCGTTGCCTTCGCTGAACAGGCCGTCGGCGAGGGCGGCCTTTTCCTGCTGCAGGTGCTGGATCTTCTCTTCCACCGTGCCGCGGGCGATCAGCCGGTAGACGAACACCGGCTTGTCCTGGCCGATGCGGTAGGCGCGGTCGCTGGCCTGGTTCTCCACCGCCGGGTTCCACCAGGGATCGTAGTGGATCACGGTGTCCGCCGCGGTCAGGTTGAGGCCGACCCCGCCTGCCTTCAAGCTGATCAGGAACACCGGCACCTTGCCGCTCTGGAAGCGCTGTACCGGGGCGCGGCGGTCGCGGGTCTCGCCGGTCAGCAGGACGTAGTCGACGCCGCGCTGGCGCAGGGCGTCCTCGATCAGCGCGAGCATCGAGGTGAACTGCGAGAACAGCAGGACCCGGCGACCCTCGGCGATCAGTTCGTCGAGCATGTCGAGCAGGTAGGCCAGCTTGCCCGAGCTGAGCGCCCGGCCGCTGCGCGCGCCGTCTTCCTGGCGTTGCAGCAGGCGCGTGTCGCAGCAGACCTGGCGCAGCTTGAGCAGCGCCTCGAGGATCACGATGCGGCTGCGCGCCAGGCCGCGCCGGGCGATCTCCTCGCGGACCTTGCGGTCCAGCGCCAGGCGCACGGTCTCGTAGAGTTCGCGTTGCGCCTCGCTGAGTTCGACGAACTGGGTGAACTCGCTCTTCGGCGGCAGTTCCGAGGCCACCTGTTCCTTGGTCCGTCGCAGCAGGAACGGCCGCAGGCGCGCGGCCAGGTGGCTGAGGCGTGCCTCGTCGCCGTGCTTCTCGATCGGCGTGCGGTAGTCCTGGGCGAACTGGCGGGCGTCGCCGAGCCAGCCGGGCATCAGGAAATGGAACAGCGACCAGAGTTCGCCGAGGTGGTTCTCCAGCGGCGTGCCGGTCAGGCACAGGCGATGCCGTGCCGCCAGCTCGCGGGCGGCGACGGCGGCCTTGGTGGTGGCGTTCTTGATGTTCTGCGCCTCGTCGAGGATCAGCAGGTGGAACCGCCGCTTGCCCAGCTCGGCGGCGTCGCGTGGCAGCAGGGCATAGGTGGTCAGCACCAGGTCGTGCTCGTCGATGCGGGCGAAGTCGCGGCGCCGGCCGGCGCCGTGCAGGGCCAGCACGCGCAGATCGGGAGCGAAGCGCTCGGCCTCGTCCAGCCAGTTGGGGATCAGGCTGGTGGGCATCACCACCAGCGCCGGCGTGTCGAGCCGCCCGGCCTGCTTTTCCAGGAGCACGTGGGCCAGCGACTGCAAGGTCTTGCCCAGCCCCATGTCGTCGGCCAGCACGCCGCCGCTGTCGAGTTCGCGCAGGGTCTGCATCCAGCTCAGGCCTTCGAGCTGGTAGGGCCGCAGTTCGGCGCGCAGGCCTTGCGGCGGGGTCGCCGGACGAGCCTGGAAACTGCGTAGGCGGCGGGCGAAGTCGCGCAGGTTGTCGCCGCCTTCCCAGGCCAGCGGCAACTCGTCGAGATCGGCCAGGCGCGCCGCGTCCGGTGCGCCCAGGCGCAGCTTGCGCTGCGGTTCGGGGTCGCCCAGGTAGAAGTCGGAAAGCGTCGCCAGCACCGGCTTCAGGCGGCCGAAGGGCAGCGCCACGCGCAGCGGCGGGTTGAGTTCCAGGCGCAGCACCAGTTGCTCTTCGTCGGCGTGCCGGGCGAGGGCGCGCGGATCGAGCAGGGCCGGACTGCGGCGGATCAGCTCGGTCAGAGCCGGCAGCAGGCTGACCCGCTGTCCGGCGACCTGGATGCCCAGTTCCAGCTCGAACCACTGGCGGTCGTCGGCTTCCTCGACCTCGGCGTACCAGGCGTCGATGGGCGTCAGGTCGTAGGCGAAGTCAGCGCGGATGTCGATGAACCAGCCCTGCTGGCGCAGGCGCGGCAGGTCGTCCTGCATGAAGTGCAGCCAGGCGTTGTCGCCGGGCAGTTCGAACATCTCGCCGGCGCTTTCCTCGAGCGCGTCGCTGCGCCGGGTCGCCGGCTTGAAGCCGAGGCGGCGCAGGGTCTCGCGGTATTCCTGCTCGTGCGCCGGACGCCGTTCGATACGCCGCTGGGCCTCCCGTGGCTCGCTGCCGGGACGCCCGGAAACCGCCTCGCCGGCATAGATGAAGGCCAGCGCCGCGCGGTGCCGGGAAATGCTCTGCATGCGTCCGCTGCGCAGGTCGTAGCCGCTGTGCACGTGGCTGCCGAGGGTCAGCCGCGCATACGGCCGGGCCGGGTCGATGGCCAGGCTGAGCTGGGTGTCTGGGGCGGAGGGTGAAGTCATCCGGTATGTCCTTCGGCGGAACCAGCCGAAACCGCAAACAGCCGATATTACCAAGCTCGACGCGCTTGCGCAGAGCGGAGATGGACGTATGGCGAGGCGGGCGGGGACGGCGGGATACGACCCGCTCTCGTCGGACCCCGGCAATCCCAGGCGTGCCGCGACCTGGCGGTCGTCCGGAGCAAGTACAAATGCGAACGTAATTGAGATACAGTCGCAAACCTTCCGAATCGACGACCGCCTCGCCACCCGCGAGCGCGGCGTCGCCGTGCCAGCCAGACGAGGTAGCGACGATGCAAGGCCCTGTTTCCACCCGGGACGCCGCCTCATGACCAGCCAGGCCCTGGCCGGCGGACTGTCCGTCACCGGCCGCATCCTCGTCGCGGTCCTGCTTGGCTACGCGCTGGCCTATGCGGTCACCGCCTGCCTGAGCATCTACCTGCCGCTGCCGCGTCCCGACCGGGTCTCGTTCGGCAGCCTCGGCTGCTTCGCCGTGTGGGTCGCGGCCATCGTCTACGCCTTCGCCGCGCGCAGCGCCTGGCGCGCCTGCTGGGTGCTGGCGCTGGCCAGCCTGGCGCTGGGCGGCCTGGCCTGGCTCGGCCTCGACTACGGAGCGCGTCCATGAACCTGCGTCAATCGATGTCCGGCCTGCATACCTGGTCGGGGCTGCTGGTCAGCTGGCTGCTGTTCGTCATCGTCTTCGCCGGCAGCCTGGCCAGCTTCGACAAGGAGCTGACCCGCTGGATGCAGCCGGACCTGCACCTGCCCGGCGCGCAGTAGCTGGGCGCCGACCAGGTGCGCGACTGGTTGCGCCAGCGCGCCCCCGATGCCCATGCCTGGTGGATGCTGCCGCCGAGCGAGCGGGCGCCCTACTGGAACGCCGGCTGGGAGCCACGCGACGGCAGCGAGTTCAAGGTCTTTCAGCTGGACGCGGTGAGCGGCCAGCCGCTGCCGAAGACAGTCGGCGGCGAGTTCTTCTTCACCCTGCACTACGACCTGCACGCCGGCATGGTCGGCCTGTACATCGTCGGCATCGCCGGGATGCTGATGCTGGTGGCGCTGGTCAGCGGGACCATCGTGCACCGGCGGATCTTCAAGGACTTCTTCACCCTGCGCCCGCAGGCGGCGCGGCAGCGCGCCTGGCTCGACGCGCACAACGTGCTGGGGGTGATCGGCCTGCCGTTCCACCTGATGATCGCCTACACCGGCCTGGTGATCTTCATCGTCTACTACATGCAGGCGGGCCTGCAGGTGGTCTACCAGAACGATGGCGAGCGCTTCTTCCATGAAGTGCAGGGCTCCTACGAACGCGAGGAAGTCGGCCGCCCGGCGGGGCCGCCGGCGTCCATCGACGGCCTGATCGTCGAGGCCGGCAAGGTCTGGGCCGACGGCGGCGCGCCGGGCTGGATCAGCGTCCACCATCCCTATGACGAGGCGGCCACCGTGGACATCCGCCGGCGCGACGCCTCGCGCATCCTCGACGACCAGCGCACGGTCAACTTCGATGCCTCCAGCGGCGAACTGCTGCATGCCCAGCCGTCCTATGCGCCCGGCTACGCCACCTACGGCTGGCTGACCGGCCTGCACATGATCCAGTGGGGCGGCCAGTTGGTGCGCTGGATGTACCTGTTGCTCGGGCTGTCCGGGGCGATGATGATCTTCGGCGGGTTGCAGGTCTGGCTGGCCAAGCGCGAGGCTCGCGGCAGTCGCGGCATTGGTCTGGTGCGGGCGCTGAACCTGGCGGTCTGCGGCGGCCTGCCGCTGGCCAGCCTGGCGCTGCTGTGGGGCAACCGCCTGCTGCCGACGCAACTGGCCGGCCGCGACACCTGGGAGATCCGCGTGTTTTGCGCCAGTTGGGCGCTGGTCGCGCTGTGGGCCATCGTCCGCCGCAACAGCGGGACCCTCGGTCGCACGCAACTGCGCCTCGCCGCCGTGCTGGCGCTGGGCCTGCCGCTGCTCGGCCTGCTGCGTAGCCCGGAAGGCAACCTGCTGGCCAGCCTGCAGCGCGGCGACTGGTTTCTGGCCGGCGTCGACCTCAGCCTGCTGGGCCTCGGCCTGCTCTGCGCCTGGCTCGGCTGGCGACGTCGGCAAGCGTCGAGCAAGCCCGCCCGGCGACGCCTGAACGTCCAGGAGGTGGCCTGATGCTGCTGGTCTTCGGCCTCAACCTGCTGGCCTTCACCGCTCTCTGCCTGGCCATGAACCGCCACCACAAGAACCTCCTCGGCCACCAGCCGTCGGCTTCCCGGGTGCTTCTGCTACGCGGCGTGGCGCTGCTCGACCTGGGTCTGGCGCTGGCCTTCTCGATCCACCGGCAGGGCGTGGAGATCGGCATCGTCTTCTGGTCCTGCCTGCTGATGCTGGCGGCCGGCACGCTGGTCCTGCTGCTCGCCTGGCGGCCACGCTGGGCATTGCCTTGCGCCGCCGGAGTGCCGTTGCTCGGCGGGGTGCTGGCGCTGCTGCGCTGAAGGGCGCGCCGCCCATCCGTGCCTCGGGGGCGGCCCGGTCCAGCGTCTATGCTGGTGGTCGTGCTTTCCCCCGGAGGTATGCGCCATGCACACGCCCGCCAGCAACACCGTCGCCAGCGTCATTCCCTGCCTGCGTTACCGCGATGCGCCGGCCGCCATCGACTGGCTGTGCCGGACCTTTGGCTTCCAGCGCAAGCTGGTGGTGCCCGGCGAGGACGGACAGGTGCTCCACGCCGAGTTGACCTACGCCAGCCCGAACGGCGCCAACGGCATGCTGATGCTCGGTTCGAGCGTCCGCGACAACGCCTACGGTCGGCTGATGCGGCACGTCGACGAAGCCGGCGGCAATACCCAGAGCCTCTACCTGGTGGTCGCCGATCCCGACGCCCTGTTCCGCAGCGCCCAGGCCGCCGGCGCCGAGATCGTCATCGACATCAAGGACGAGGACTACGGCGGTCGCGGCTTCACTTGCCGCGATCCGGAGGGCCACGTCTGGAGCTTCGGCAGCTATGATCCCTGGGCATGAGGCCCCGTCCATTCACCACAGGAGACGCTGCATGAAAACGCTCACGCTGATCGATGGCCAGGAGGTCGCCGCCATCGGCCAGGGTACCTGGCATATCGGCGAGCAGCCCGGCGAACGCAAGCGCGAGGTCGCGGCGCTGCGCGAAGGCATCGAACTGGGGATGACGCTGATCGATACCGCCGAGATGTACGCCGAGGGCGGCGCCGAGGACGTGGTCGGCGCGGCTATCGCGGGACGCCGCGAAAAGGTCTTCCTGGTCAGCAAGGTCTACCCGCACAACGCCAGCCGCAAGGGTCTGCCGGCGGCCTGCGAGCGCAGCCTGCGCCGGCTCGGTTGCGAAACCATCGACCTCTACCTGCTGCACTGGCAGGGCCGGTATCCGCTGGAGGAAACCATCGAAGCCTTCGAGCGGTTGCGCGACCAGGGCAAGATCCTGCGCTGGGGCGTGTCCAACTTCGACCTGGGCGACATGTACGAACTGGACGGCAGCGCCTGTGCCGCCAACCAGGTGATGTACAACCTGGAGGAACGCGGTATCGAATACGACCTGCTGCCCTGGTGCCAGGAGCGCGGCATGCCGGTGATGGCCTACTGTCCGGTGGGGCAGGGCGGCAGGCTGCTACGGCACCCGGCGCTCGGCGAGATCGCCGCGCGCCACGACGCCAGCAGCGCCCAGGTCGCCCTGGCCTGGCTACTGGAGCAGGGGGTGATCGCGATCCCGAAGGCGGTGACGTCCGCTCACATCCGCCAGAATGCGGCGGCGGCCGACCTGGAACTGAGCGCCGACGACCTGCGGGCGCTCGACCAGGCGTTCCCGCCACCTACCCGCAAGCGAAACCTGGCGATCGTCTGAGTGGAGTACGGGAGAAACGGCCTGCGCTTGTTTCCCCTGGCCGCGGGAATATGACGAAGTTGCCGAGGAAATATTTAAAAAGGAATAAGTAAATATTTATTTCCTGCGTGGGAACTTTCTTCAACTTAACCTGTATTTTTCGCTGTCCCACAAAAAAGCCCCGTCGGGGACGGGGCTTTTCCTTGCATTCGCGCTGATGCTTGCATGATTCAGGCAGCCAGTGTTTTCTTGCGAACTCGATTGATCACTTCTTCCATTTTGCCGGAGTCGTCGTACTGCTCCGGATACAGGCGCTCGCTGTGGCAGGCCACGCCATGCTGGTCAACGATGGTGAAACTGAAGTTTCCTTTACGAGTTGCCTGGATCAGGCAGTCGAACGGCGCAAATGCGGCGGTTAGGGTGCGAATTGCATCCTGAGTACGATGTTGAATAGACATATTCTTATGTTCCTTTACTTTCACGCTTATGGAGCAGCGTATATTGCAAATGTTCCCGCTCCGTGACAGTGCCAAGAAAGCTTTGTGTCGGGGGAACGTACTGGTTATGCCGGCTTTTTTCGAAAAGAGCAAGCTGGCAGTTCAGGTACTAATCAGAGGATCGATTGGCAGGAAAGTTTCCAGGCCAGGATCCTGATCAATCTGCGGGTGGTATTGCGGGACGCCGGTCTTCCCATCGGCCCTGCGTGGCAGGGGATTGCTTCAGAAGAGTGGCGACCGAAGAACCATCGGAAGGCTGTAACCCTGATGGTAGAGCCCTTTTCATCTGTGGGCCCGGTCGTGGGGTAAAGCCTGATTGACTTTCAGTTTGGTACGCAGTCCCGGATTCTATGTCTTTCGACGAAGAAAGGCCAGGACATTTTTTGAGCAGATGTCGCCCCGGCGGCGGGAATGTTTGAGCATTTGTTTCGGCGGACGCCTGCCAACCGGGCAAAGGTTATGGGCCTGGCGTCGGCGGCGCGTGGCAGGATTGCCGTTCCATCGCCGCGCCGAGGTTATCCATGCCGTCGCCCGCTCGCACGCTGCTCGTGGCCTTCGTGTCCGCCTGGTTCCTGCTGGGTGGGCTGGGCCATTTCGTCTTCACCGATTTCTTCGTCGGCATCGTCCCGCCCTACGTGCCCTGGCCGCTGGCGGCGGTGTGGGTCAGCGGGGTCTTCGAACTGCTCGGCGCCGCCGCCCTGCTGTTGCCGGCATGGCGCCGGCTGGCGGCGTGCGGGCTGTTCATCCTGACCCTCTGCGTGACCCCGGCCAACCTCTACATGTGGCAGCACCCCGACCTGTTCCCATCCTTCCCGCCGACGCTGCTGGCCGCTCGCCTGGCGCTGCAGGCGTTCCTCCTCGGCTGCATCCTGGCGCTGATGCTGGCGCGGGACGAGGCGCCGCTGGCACAACGCTAGGCGCAGGCGAAAAAAAGCCACTGTGCGGGGGTGGACAGTGGCCGGGAATGCCAGGAGATGGAGGAGCAATCGGACCTGGCGTGGATAGAGTAGTAGCCGCTCTGTCGAGGGTCTGTATGGCTATTGGTGAACTTTGTGAAGAAGTGCAAAGTAGAGCGGCCAACGGACGAACGGTGTTGCACGCGGCGGGACGCTCGCGGTAGTTTTTTCCCATGATCACGTTTCCCGTGGTCGCCCTCGAAGCCCGGCCCCAGCGCCGGGCTTCGTCGTTTCCGCCCGCCGCGCAACCGGACGCAGCGGGCGGCGACCGCTGCGAAAGGCTCTGGCGTGCGCCCGCACGGCGTCCGGCCAACTTAAAGTTCGGTTGTGCCGGGTGCTGTCATAACGCCATCGTTCAGTGGCCTCGGTGAGCCCCCGTACCCCCAGTTCGCTGGGGCTTGCCTTTGGTGTATCCCTTTTGCCCGGCCGCGTGCCGGGCTTTTTTATGCCCGGTCTTCTTCCTTCCGGTTTAGCCGGGGCCCGCGTTTCCTTGGCCGGCCCCTGAACCTCATCGCTGCATCGACGTCCCTAGCTACAGGCGAGCCTGTGGCCGGGGGCTTTCCATCATCCGCAAAAAGGTGAAAACCATGCTGACCATCGACTACAACAGCTATCGCACCACTACCCCCTACGGCAAACGCGTGCGCTTCCTGGTGCTGCACTACACCGCGCTCGACTTCGCCGCCTCGGTCAAGGCGCTGACCACCGGCGCCGCCAGCGCCCACTACCTGATCCCGGCGCCGCACGACCCCAGCTACAAGGCCGCTGGCTTCAAGGGCCAGCGCATCTTCAACCTGGTCGCCGAGGAAGACCGCGCCTGGCACGCCGGCGTCAGCGGCTGGGCGCGCCGCGACAACCTCAACGACACCTCCATCGGCATCGAGATCGTCAACCTCGCCCGCGACGACGACGGCGTGTTCACCTTCCCCGACTACGAGCGCTCGCAGATCAACGCACTCAAGCAACTGGCGAAGAACATCCTGCAGCGCTACCCGGACATGACCCCGAAGAACGTGGTCGGCCACTCCGACATCGCCGTCGGGCGCAAGTCCGACCCGGGTCCGAAGCTGCCCTGGAAGGAACTCTACGAGGCCGGTATCGGCGCCTGGTATGACGACGCCACCCGCGATCGCTATCGCGAAGGCTTCGAGCGCGACGGCCTGCCGCCGCGCGCCGACCTGCTGGAGGCGTTCCGCCTGTACGGCTATGCGCTGCCGGCGACGGTCGACGACGCCTACTTCGCCAGCCTGCTGCGCGCCTTCCAGATGCATTTCCGCCCGGAGAACTACGACGGCGCGCTGGATGTGGAGACGGCGGCGATCCTCTACGCTCTGAACGAGAAATACCCGGCCTGAGCCATTAACCGCGAGCGGCCGCCCGATGCGGCGGCCGCTCCCTTGCCCACCCCCATGGAGGACTTGCCATGACTGCCGTCGCACAGGTCGTCGCCAAGGCGGAAATGCTGATCCGCCGCCCCATCGCCGAGGTCTTCGAAGCCTTCGTCGATCCGGCCATCACCGCCAGGTTCTGGTTCAGCCGCGGCGATGCCCGCCTCGAAGCCGGGAAACGGCTGCGCTGGCACTGGGACATGTACGGGGTTTCCCAGGAAATCGAAGTGAAGGACCTGCAGACGAACCGCCGCATCCTCATCGAATGGCCGAATGGCGACAGCAACCCTTCCCAGGTGGAGTGGCTGTTCGAGGAACTGCCCGGCGCCGGGACCTTCGTCAGCATCCGCAACAGCGGTTTCGTTGGCACCCCGGAAGAAGTCATCCCGCGGGTGGTCGACGCCACCGAAGGTTTCACCCTGGTGCTGGCCGGACTCAAGGCCTGCCTGGAGCATGGCATCGCCTTGAACCTGGTGGCCGACCGTTTTCCCCGCGGCCTCGATGGCTGAGCATTGCCTGAGTGCGCGTCCCGCACCGCGCAGCGTGCCCTCAGGCAATGCTCAGCCGAACGCGAAGTCGGCCAGCAGTTGCAGGTTCAGGCCGACGATCGCCAGCGCTACCGCCCAGGCCAGCCACCGGGTCCCGGTGCCGATCGCCAGCGGGCCCATCAGGCGCCGGTCGGAAACGAACTGTAGCAGCGGGATCACCGCCAGCGGCAACTGCATCGACAGGATCACCTGGCTGAAGATCAGCAGCCGCGCGGTGCCGTCCTCGCCGTAGAGCAGGGTCACCAGCAGCACCGGCAGCACCGCGACGCCACGGGTCAGCAGGCGCCGCGCCCAGGGCGCCAGGCGCAGGCGGAGGAAGCCCTCCATGACGATCTGCCCGGCCAGGGTGGTGGTGACCGTCGAGTTGAGGCCGGACGCGAGCAGCGCCACGGCGAACAGCAGCGAGGCGAGTTCCAGGCCGAGCAATGGCGAGAGCAGCGCGTGGGCCTGCTCGATATCGACCACCTCGGTGTGCCCGTTGCGGTGGAACACGCTGGCGGCGACGATCAGGATCGCCGCGTTGACCAGCAGCGCCAGGGTCAGCGCCAGGCTGCTGTCGGCCACCGCCCAGCGCAGCGCCTGGCGCTTGCCGGCAAGGCTGCGCGGGTAGGCGCGGCTCTGCACCAGCGAGGAATGCAGGTAGAGGTTGTGCGGCATGACGGTCGCGCCGACGATGCCGATCGCCAGGTACAGGGCAGCCGGGTCGCTGAGCACCCGCGGGCTCGGCAAGAACCCTTGGAGCACCTCGCCGAGTTCGGGACGCGAGAGCAGCAACTGTACCGCGAAGCAGGTGAAGATCAGTGTCAGCAACGCCACCACGAAGGCCTCCAGCGGCCGCTGGCCACGTCCGATCAGGACCAGCACCAGCAGCGCGTCGCCCACGCAGAGCAACGCGCCCCAGGCCAGCGGCAGGCCGAACAGCAGCTTCAGGGCGATGGCGGTGCCGATCACCTCGGCCAGGTCGCAGGCGATGATCGCCGTCTCGCAGGCCAGCCACAGCAGGCGGCAGGTGCTCGGCGAGTAGCGTTCGCGGCAGGCCTGGGCCAGGTCCAGGCCGCTGGCGATGCCCAGGCGCGCGGACAGCGCCTGCAGCAGCATCGCCATCAGGCTGGAGAGCAGGATCACCGAGAGCAGCAGGTAGCCCAGCTGCGCGCCGCCGGCGACGTCGGTGGCCCAGTTGCCCGGGTCCATGTAGCCCACCGCGACCAGGTAGCCGGGGCCGGCGAAGGCCAGCAGGCGGCGCCACCAGTGGCCGCCACCGGGGACTTCGACCGGCTGGGCGCGACCGGGCTCGGCGGCCTGGGGGGCCGGGGTATCCTTCGCGGACATGACGAAGCTCCTGCCGGACGCGTGCCGGCGCTGCGCGCGCCTTTCCCGGCGCGCCGTGGCGCGCAGGTTGGGCGAGCGGCTCAGGGGGCAGGAAGGAGGAAGTCGGTCAGGCCGAGGCCGCCAGTTGCCGGTGCAGGTCCGGCAGGTCGCTGGCGATCAGGTCCCAGTCCTGCTCGGCGGCGAGGTCCTGGGTCTGGCCGGGGCCGTATTCCAGCGGCCGGGCGATGAACGCGGTCTTCAGGCCGAGGGCGCGCGCGGCCTTGAGGTCGTAGTTGTGCGCCGCGCAGAGCATCACCTCCTGCGGCGGCAGGTCGAGCAGGCGGCAGGCGCCGAGGTAGACCTGCGGGTCGGGCTTGTAGTGGCCGAACAGGTCGGCGCACAGCAGCATGTCCCAGGGCAGCCCGGCGTGCCGCGCGACGTCGAGCATCAGCGCGGTGTTGCCGTTGCTCAGCGCGGCGAGCCAGTAGTCGGCCTTCAGCGCGTGCATCCCGGCGAGCGTGTCCGGCCACGGCCGCAGGCGGTGCCAGAAGCCAGTGATGCGTTGCAGCAGGGCCTCGTCCAGCGCCAGGCCGAACTCTCCGGCCAGGGCCTCGAGACTCTGCCGGTGCAACTGGTCGAGGTGCTGCCAGGGCGCCTGACCGTTGCGTACCCGGTCCATCGCCGGCTTGTATTGCTGGCGCCAGCGGTCGGTCAGTTCCACGCAGGGCAGGGTTCCGCCGAGTTCGCGCTCCAACGCCTGGAACTGCTCGATCAGGCTGGAACGCCAGTCCACCAGGGTACCGAACACATCGAACAGGATCGCGCGCATCGTGCCTCCTCGGCCGTGGCCGTCATCGCTTCAGTGCTTCTGTGGCAGCGCCGTGGGCAGGCCGCGGCCGCTCCAGGCAGTGACCACAAGGGCTACCGCCGCCATCAGGCAGAGTGCCAGCCAGCCGGGGACGAAGCTGTGGCTGAAGTCCTTGAGCAGCCCCAGCGCCGGCGGCGCGAGAACGATCGCCAGCTGGTTGATGGCCATCGCCAGGCCGAGGGCGAAGCCGGTCTTGCCGACCGGCGCGGTATCCGCCACATAGGCCACCCAGGGACCGTACCAGCCGAAGCCGAAGAAGCCCAGCCAGGCCACTACCAGGCCCATCCCCAACGGTGATTGCAGGGGCAGCAGGACCAGCGCCAGCAGGCCGAGGATCACCGCGCCGAGGCAGACCATCACCGGGAAGTAGCGCCCGGCGCGGCAGCGGTCGCTCCAGGCGGCCAGCAGGATGCGCCCGGCGACGCCGCTGCCCTGGGCGACGAACAGCAGGGTCGCGGCCATGCCGATGCCGATCTCCAGGGTCTCGTGCAGGTAGAGTACGGTGAACACCAGGATGCCGTACTGCACCGAGATCAGCGCCACCCCGGAACAGACGATGTTCTTCATCGCCGGGTCGGTGATCATCGCCAGCCGCGACTTCACCACCGCGCCCAGGTCGCGTTCGGCGGGGTTCGCGCCGGGCGCGGGGGCGTCCGGCGGGGTGCGGTAGAAGAGCATGAAGGCCAGCGCGCCGAGGAACGCCACCAGGCCGCCGGCGAGGAATGCGCTGCGCCAGCCGTAGATCCCCGCCAGGTACGGCAGCAGCGCGGCGGACAGCGCGCCGCCCAGCGGCAGCCCGGCCTGGCGGATGCCCATGGCGAAGCCCAGCTGGGTCTTGGCGAACCAGCGCGACACCGACTTGCTGCCGCCCGGCTGCGCCGTGCTGTAGCCGGCGCCGACGACCACCAGGAACAGCAGGATGGTCAGGTAGTCGGTGGCCCACAGCGAGGCGCAGAGGGCCAGCGCGACGATCAGCGTGCCGAGGCCGACCACCAGCCGTTCGGAGTAGCGGTCGAGCAGCTCGCCGGCCACCAGCAGGCCGACGATCGGCACCAGCTGCGCCGCCGACACCAGCAGGCCGATCTGCAGCGACGAGAGTTGCAGGTCGTTCTGGATGAACACGGCGATCGCGCCGATGCCCTGGACGAAGAAGCAGGCGCAGGCCTGGGCGAAGGTGGCGATCAGCAGGATGACCCAGCGGTAGCGCTGGGTCGGGTTCGCGGCGAGGGCGGCGGTCACTGGACGAACTCCCGTGCGAGGGTGAAGTTGGCTTCGCCGAGCGGATGCAGGCGCTGCAGCGACAGGTATTCGCCGAGGGTGCGTTCCATGCCCATGCGCTGGAAGATCCGTTCGCCGTCGAGCTCGGCCTCGGCGCCGTTGGCGCGCAGTTCGTCGAGGGCCTGGCGCAGCAGCTGGCAGTTGTCGCTGAGCGTCACCCGGCCGTCATCGTCCACCGCGTAGGGCGTGTCCTCCATGCCGACCCGCAGCACGTCGACCTGGCTGTCCGCCTGCGCGGCATAGGCGGCCAGCCGGCGCACCGCGCAGAGCGGGGTGCCGGCGCGAGGGCCGACGTCGAGCGGCCGGAAGTGCTGCGCGGCATGCTGCGGCATCACCGCCGCGCCGACCGTGATGCTGACCTTGCGCTTGCGCACGCCGGGTTCGCCGATGTCGTACTCCAGGCTCTTGGCGCTCTCGATCACCGCGCGGAACTGCTGGTAGGTTTCCGGGAACGGCAGGCGTGGCGAGAAGCCGAACAGCAGGATCACGTTCAACTGGCCGGAACCGCCCAGGCGCAGGCGCGGGTGCTCCACGGCGAAACGGGTCATGGCGTAGCTGCGCACATGCTGCACCCACTCCACCTCGTGGAACAGGCCGAGCTTCTGGCGCGCCTGGATGGCGTTGCGGTAGACCTGGAACTGGGTCATCGGCGAGGTCACCCCGTAGTCGGCGCCCTTGCTGGTGGAGTGGGTCTGCAACTCGGCCTTTTCCAGCGCCGTCGACGGCTGGTAGTCGCGCAGGTCGGCGAGGAAGGCCGGGCTCGAGGCATAGTCGAGGTCGAGCTTGCGCCTTTGCTTCTCCAGCTCGCAGATCACCTGCAATTCGATGGCCGCCTGGATCGTCACGAAGTGCGCACCACCCAGGTGCAGCGGGATGGCGCAGTGGCTGACCCGCTCCCACTCGCCGAAGCGGCGGATGTTCTCCTGCACCTCGCTGCCGTTGCGGCTGGCGCCGAAGCTCAGCATCAGGTCGGGGAAGCGGTTCTGCAGGGCGCGGCTGACCGCCTGGTAGATGTCGTTGTCGGTGGTCTGTTCCTGGGTCAGCGGGTTGCGCGCGTGATAGTGGTAGTAGCGGCAACCCATCTCGTAGAGCTGGCGCGCTTCGTCCAGCAGTTCGCCGGGGGCGGTGCGGATGGTGGCGCCGGTGCAGATGCTGTCGAGCAGGCGGTCGCCGGTGGCGGCGTGGTTGCGCGGGGTGAACTTGGCGCCGGTGGAGGCGCATCCGAGAATCAGGGTTTTCCGGGATCCGGTCATGGTCGTCTTTCCTCCATTCATCATTCCATTGAGGGCGGAGCGGTCCGCGGCGGACCGAAAGGCTGCCCAGGGCGTCGAAAGTCGTCGGTGTCTCAGGCAGGTGAAAGATGTCGCTGGCGGGATCGTTATGCGTTGTTCTACGAGAGGGATTTAAACCGCATGGCGGCGGCCGTGCGCGGCGCATTCGGCAACGCTCGTTGCCGCCGGCACAAAGACCTTGCGCAAATCGCCCGGCGTTGCGCCAACCGCCGGCACGGCGGCGCAACGTTGCCATTCGCGCAAGGTCGCTCAACTGGCGGCGCGCTGTCGCAGGCAATCCTCCAGGGCCTCGCCGAGGCGCTCGATCTCGCCGTCGTCGGTCAGGTAGTGCGGAGTCAGGCGCAGTACCCCCGGCAGCGCCTGCTCGCGCAGCGCCCAGCGGGCATATTGCGGGCCGATGTAGGAGGCGTTCACGCCGCGCGCGTGGAGGCGCTTCAGCCATTGCTCGCCGCTCAGTTCGGGGGCCGCGTAGGTCATCAACGCGCTGGCGTGCGGCCCTTGTTCCAGTGGCGTCCAGCCGAGCCGGCGGTAGAGCTGCTGGGCGATGCGTTCGCGCAACTGGCGGTTGCGTCGGGCGATGCGCCGGACATCGGTCTGCAACAGGTAGTCGCAACTGGCCTTGAGCGCCAGGCGCAGCCCCGGGTTGAACTCCGAGCATTCGAAGCGCCGCGCGTCATCCCGCGCCTGCAGGGCGAAGGCGTCGCTCCATTGCGCGCCGCCGACGTCCAGCCCGTCGGGCAGGGCCAGGCGCTCCAGGGCACGTTCGCCGAGATAAAGCACGCCGAGTCCCTTCGGTCCGCGCAGCCACTTGCGCGGCGGGAACACCAGCACGTCGCAGCCGATCGCCTCCACCGCCAGCGGCAACTGGCCGACCGCATGGCTGGCATCGAGGAAGAACAGCCCGTCATGGGCGCGGATGCGCTCGGCCACCCCCTCCAGTGCGGTAGCCGCGCCATGCCCGGTGGGCACCGCGCTGAGCGACAGCAGCGGCGTCTGGCCGGGGGCGAGGTCGTGCAACTGCTCGTCGAGCCGTTGCAACAGCTGTGCGGCGTCGCCGCGCGCGTCGATCAGGCGCAGCTCCAGCCCGCGCTGCTGGCGCGCGGCGAGCAGGCACAGGCTGTTGGAACCGTATTCGTCGAAGCTGCTGATCGCCCGTATCCGTGGATGGGCGGCCAGGGCCGCGGCAAAGGCCACCGACCATGCGCGGCTGGCGCAGTCGAGCAGGGCGATGTGCCGTGGCTGGGTGCCGAGCACCCGCGCGACGCTGTCGCGGACCGCCTGCAAGGGCTCGGCGAAATGCTCGGCGGCGCGCTGCACGCCCCAGCGCCGCTCGGCTTCCAGCCAGCTGTCGAGGGCCTCGTAGAGCACCTGCGGCGGCAGACTGGCGGAGCCGTGGGCGAAGTGCGCGTAGCTGCCCCAGGCCGGGGTCTCGCGGCGCAGGCGCAGCAGTTCGTCGGCACCGAAGGCGTCGGGGCCGGCGGGGAAGAGCGCGCTCATGGCCGCACCGCCGCGATCAGTTCCACCTCCACCGCGGCGCCGCGCGGCAGCTCGGCCACGCCGACGGCGGCGCGGGCGTGGCCGCCGCGCGCGCCGAGCACCTCGTCGAAATACTCGCTGGCGGCATCGATCACCGCCGGCTGCTGGACGAAACCCGCCGCGCTGGCGACGTAGCCGGTCACCTTGAGCAGCCGCTCGACCCGTTGCAGGCCGCCCAGCGCCTCCTCCAGCGCCAGCAGGCAGCGCGCCGCGCAGAGCCGGGCGGCCTGGCGGGCCTGTTCCAGGTCGAGTTCGCTGCCGACCTTGCCGGTCCAGCGCAGCTCGCCGTGCTGGCGCGGCAACTGGCCGCTGACGTAGGCGATGCCGGCGTGGAGCACCACCGGCTGGTAGGCGCCGCCGGCGACGATGGCCGGAGCGGGGGATGTCTGCATGGTCCTGTCCTCGTGGCGGACCCGCCCGGCCACGATGCTCGGGCGGGTCGATGGCTGGAAAAGCGCGACCTCACTACTGTGGGCCGGTTTTCCCGGTCTGTTTTGCGGGAGTCGACGAGCTGCTTGCCAAATCGGCAAAACAAACCGAACTTTAGCCTTGCAACAGGCACCGCCGCGCGAAGTAGACTGAAAACGCCCGACCGTTGAGGAACGCGCAACGATGATCGACCTGGTGATGCTCAAGGACTTCCTCGTCCTCTGTCGGATCAAGAGCTTCAGCCGTGCGGCGCAGGAGTGCCATGTCTCCGTGTCCGGGCTCAGCCGGCGTATCCAGACCCTGGAACAGTGGCTCGGCGCGCCGGTCTTCGAGCGCCACAAGCACGCCCTCGAACTGACCGAGGCCGGCCGCCAGTTGCAAGGCGTGGCGCAGGACGCGGTGCGCGCCCTGGACAACCTGCGCCAGTCGATCCGCGAGCGCGACGAAGACGCCCAGCGGCGCATCCGTTTCTGCGCCCCGCACATCCTCTCCTCGGTGTTTTTCCCGCACTGGATTCCGCGTCTGCAGGCGGACTTCCGCAGCGCCAAGTTCAGCGTCGACTGCGATTACCTGCCGCAATGCCTGTCGCGCCTGCGCGACGGCTCGGTGGACTACGTGGTGGCGTTGCTCGACGAAGGCGAGGCGGTGTCGCGCCGCCTGGGCATCGACAGCGAAGCCGAGTTCCAGCGCCTGGAGCTTGGTCACGAACAACTGGTGGCGGTCTGCGCGCCGGACGCCGCCGGCCAGCCGCTGTTCAACCTCGACCGCCTGCAGACCGAAGCGCTGTCGTTCCTCGGCTACTCCGAGGAATGCCACCTGGGCTGGGCCCTGGAACCGCTGCTGCGCGACAGCGGCCTGTTCCTCCAGCGCCATCACAGCTCCAGCCAGACCGAGGGGCTGCGCTTCTTCGCCCAATCGCGCCTGGGCGTCGCCTGGCTGCCGCATACCCTGGTCCGCGAGGACCTCGCCAGCCGTCGCCTGGTGCGCGCCGGCGGCCAGCGCTTCGACGTACCGCTGCGCTACACCCTGATCCGTCGCCGCCTGCCGCTACCCGGCGAGGCCGAACGCCTGTGGACCTTCCTCGGCGAGCTGGCGCGCCCGGCGCCGCGCTACGCGGTGGTCGGCGCGGCCTCCTGAGCCGCCGTCTCGGCGAGCAGGGCGCGGCGGAATTCACCGACCAGGTCGTCCTGCGCCGAACCGCTGCGGCTGACCATCACCAGCTCGCGCTGGAATTCCAGCGCGCCCAGTTCGATCACCCGTACCCGCGCCGGCTCGCGTAGCCACAGCCCGGCCCGGGGCAGCAGCGCCACGCCGAGACCGTTCTCCACCATCCGCGCGATCGCGTCGATCTCGTCCAGCTCCATCACCTGGCGCGGCCTGAGCTGCTGCGCCTCGAGGAAATCGCCCACCAGGCGACCGCCGAAGGACACATGGTCGTAGCGGATGAACGGTTGCGTGCGCAGCAATTCCAGCGCATCCGTCGCGGTGCATTGCGGCGGCGCGATCAGCACGAACGGCTGGCGCTCCACCTGTTGCGCGGAGAGCCCGCGCGGCAGGTTGAACGGCGGGCGGATGAGGATCGCCAGGTCCAGTTCGGCGGCGTCCACCTGGTCCAGCAGGTGCAGCGAGACGCCCGGCACCACCTGCGGCTCGATGTGCGGCGCCTGTTCGGCGAGGCGCTTGAGCACTTCCGGCAGCAGCCCGGTCTGCGCCGTGTTCACCGCACCGATGCGCAGGCGTCCGCGCGGGCTGTCGCCCTGGCCGATGCCGTCGAACAGCGCGAGGATCTGCTCGGCCGTACGCACTGCCTGCCGCCCGGCCTCGTTCAGGTGCGCCGCGCGCGGCGTGCGCTGGAACAACTCGACGCCGACGCTGCGTTCCAGCGCGCGGATCTGCGCGCTCACCGCCGACTGCGTCAGCCCCACCTGTTCCCCCGCCGCGGCGAAGGAGCCCCGGCGCGCCACGGCGACCAGGGTGCGGAGTTCGCGGATCATCCAAGCCTCGAAAAAAGTGTTGCTCAGTCGAAATATTATGCGCTTTCCATCGAAATCGACACGGCAAATAATCCCGGCACACCCACAGAGGAACCGCGCCATGAGCCTGATGCCCTTCCACCTCGCCATCCCTGTCCACGACCTGCCGGCCGCCCGGCGCTTTTACGGCGAAGTCTTCGGCCTGAGCGAAGGCCGCTCCGCCGAGCACTGGGTCGACTTCGACTTCTTCGGCCACCAGTTGGTCATCCACCAGCACCCGCAGACCGACTCCCAGCGCCACGCCGGCAGCAACCCGGTGGACGGCCACGACGTGCCGGTGCCACATTTCGGTGTGGTCCTCGCCTGGGACGACTGGCACGCCCTGGCCGAACGCCTGAAGCAGCGCGGCACCCGCTTCGTGATCGAGCCGTACATCCGCTTCAAGGGCCAGGTCGGCGAGCAGGCCACGCTGTTCCTCTTCGACCCCTGTGGCAACGCGCTGGAGTTCAAGAGCTTCCGCGACATGGACCAGTTGTTCGCCAAGTGAGATTGCCGGCGCTCCGCCTGGAGGCTGCGCTTACTGCGCGCAGTCCGTGCAGAACTCCAGCGCCGCGCAGCTGGACTGCTCGTCCGGCAGGCTCGACGTCGCGCACTCTTTCTTGCGCACCACGCTGCCCAGCGGCGCCAGCTTGAACCGCTTCGGCGGCGGGCTGGCCGGCTTTGCGCTTTCCGGCCCGTCGAGGTCGGGCTTGAAGGCGTGTTCAAGGTCGCCCAGGCGTTCGTCCAGGGTGGCGGAGGAGGCGAGGGCGGGCGTCAGGGCCAGGATGAGCAGGAGAACGCGGTAGGGCATGGGGTTTCCGGTGTGGGTGGCGATGCGCTGGAGCCGGGCACGGCATCCCCGCATGACGAGGAATCGAAGCGGCCATTCAAGGCGATTGCGTGTTGGCGATGGGATGCGCTCGCCCTCTGTTTTGTAGTGGTCAACCCATCCCGGACAGTGGGTTGAGTTTTTCTTCGGCCACCGCAGGTGGTAACCCGTCGTTGAATTGATGCGGCCTGATCCAGTTGTAGCGGTGCATCAAGTAATGACTGATGTCCCGTTGGGCCTCCTGCGCCGTCAGGTAACCCGTTGACGGGACCCACTCCGACTTCAGACTGCGGAACAGGCGCTCCATCGGCGAGTTATCCCAGCAATTCCCTCGGCGACTCATGCTCTGCTGCATCCGATAGCGCCAGAGCCGTTGCCGAAACAGGCGGCTGGCGTACTGGCTGCCCTGGTCTGAATGGAACAGCACCTGCTGTGGCCTGCCGCGCTGTTCGTAGGCCATGTCCAGGGCCTTGATCACCAGTTCGGCATCCGGCTTGGCCGAGAACGCCCAGCCGATCACCCGCCGGGTATGCAGATCCAGCACCGCGGCCAGGTAGTGCCAACGGCCTTGCGCCCAGACGTAGGTGATGTCGCCACACCACACCTGATTGGGATGCTCGGTCGCGAATTTGCGGTTCAGCCGATTCGGGATATCCGGCCGCTCAACCGTGGCCTGTTTGTAGGCGTGCGAGCCCGGTTGCTTGCTGACCAGGCCCAGCTCACGCATCAACCGACGCACTCGGAAACGGCCGATGGTCACGCCCTCTTCGCGCAGCATGCCCAGAATGCTGCGGCTGCCGGCCGAGCCCCGACTCTGGCTGAACAACTGGTTGACTTGGCTGCGTAGCGCCACGCGGCGAGCATCGACACGCCGCCGTCGAAGACGGTGGACGTAGTAGCAAGACCGCGCCACATCGAAAGCTGAACAGACCACTTCCACCGACTCCTGCTCACTCAA
>NZ_SCND01000439.1:0-4397 GCF_005503585.1 Pseudomonas sp. 2VD | reverse complement strand
TTGACCAGCAGCGCCAGGGACAGCGAGCCGATGGTGTCGAGCCGGGAAAAGCGGATCGCCGAGCGTTTGCTCGCCGCGTCGTCGCCGCTGACCCGGGTCTGCACCACGGACGAATGCAGGTAGAGGTTGTGCGGCATCACCGTCGCGCCGAGGATGCCGATCGCCAGGTACAGCGGCTCCTGGCTGCTCAGGGTGTCCCAGGATGGCCGCAGGCCGGCGGCGACATCCGGCCAGTAGGGGCCAATCAGCACCAGTTCGACGAAGAAACACGCGCCGATGGTCGCGATCAGCCCCAGCACTATGGCCTCCAGGCGGCGGAAGTTGGCGCCCTGCAGGGCCAGCACGATCAGGGTATCGAAGGCGGTGAGGACCACCCCGGTGGTAATCGAGACTCCCAGCAGCAGGTGGAAGGCCAGCGCCGCGCCGAGCACCTCGGCAAGGTCGGTGGCGACGATCGACAGCTCCGCCAGCAGCCATTGGCCACGCGCCACGCCAGGGCGGTAGCGCTCCCGGGAGAGCTGCGCGAGGTCGCGGCCGGTGGCGATCCCCAGGCGCGAACAGAGGCTTTGCAGGAGCATCCCGGAAAAGCTCGCCAGCACCACCACGAACAGCAGCGCGTAGCCGAAGCGCGAGCCCGCCTCGATGGCGGTGGCCCAGTTGCCGGGGTCCATGTAGCCGACCGAGACCAGCAGGCCGGGGCCGACGAACAGCGCCAGCTTGCGCAGCGGCGAGGCGTCGGCCGGCACCGCCACGCTGTGGCTGACCGCCGAGGGACAGAACGGCGCGGTGGCCGTGGTGGGCAGGGAGTATTTCACGAGGCGACGCCGGATCGGGGAGGAAGTGCGACCAGCCTAAACGTTTCACCCCGGTCGCGTCTTCCCTCCCCTCAGGCCTGGGCGCGCTGGCCGACCAGGCTCAGCTCGGCGACCTTCTCGCGCCGCTGCGCCAGGTAGCGGGTGCAACTGACACGCAGGAAGGAGGCGAAGTTGAGCACCTCGCCGCGATAGTCCATCACTTCCTCGTAGAGCTTGGTGATCAACTGGTTGGTGCTCAAGCCCTCGCCTTCGGCGATTTCCCGGAGGATGTCCCAGAACTGGTTCTCCAGGCGCAGGGTGGTCACCACCCCGCGGATGCGCAAGGAACGCGAGCGCGATTCATAGAGGATCGGGTCGGCTTTCACATAGAGTTCGCACATGCGCGGGGGTCTCCTGGGTCTCAGTGGCTGATGCGGGTGCCGAGCACCTCAAGGAAGCGCGCCAGCCACGCCGGATGCGCCGGCCAGGCCGGCGCAGTGACCAGGTGGCCGTCGACGTGGGCCTGGTCCGACGGAATGTCGACGTACTCGCCGCCGGCCAGCCGCACCTCCGGGGCGCAGGCCGGATAGGCGCTGCACGCCCGCCCTTGCAGGACGCCGGCGGCGGCCAGCAGCTGGGCGCCATGGCAGACCGCGGCGATCGGCTTGCGCGCGGCGTCGAAGGCACGCACCAGAGCCAGCACCTGCTCGTTCAGGCGCAGGTATTCGGGGGCGCGGCCGCCGGGGATCAGGAGGGCATCGTAATCCTCGGCGCGGGCCTGGGCAAAGTCGGCATTGAGGGTGAAGTTGTGGCCCGGCTTCTCACTGTAGGTCTGGTCGCCTTCGAAATCGTGGATGGCGGTGCGCACGCTTTGCCCGGCCCGCTTGTCCGGACACACCGCATGCACCTGGTGGCCCACCATCTGCAGGGCCTGGAACGGGACCATGGTTTCGTAGTCTTCGGCATAGTCGCCGACCAGCATCAGGATCTTCTTCGCAGCCATCACGCGCACTCCTTCGGGCAGGGCCCGGTCATACCGGGGATGCACCTAAGGTAGCCAATCCGCAGGGGGACGCGGGTAATAGACGGTTACTACACGCGTGCCGGGTTCAGATGCCGATCTTGTCCAGGGCCCGCCCGACGCCTTCCCAGAACGAGCGCTGCACGCGTTTCCGGTAGCCGCTGGCGGCGAACTGCATGGGTTCCTGGACCTGGTGGGTAGCGCCGATTTCCGCAGCGCCGAGATCGGCCGCCACCAATTGCAGCGGGCCATCGCCCTCACCCGCCGGGTGCTCGCTCTTCGGTGGCGGGTTGAGTTCGTCGTAGCGCAGGTAGTAGACCGAGCCGGCCCTGGCCTCGAGCATGAAGCTGGCGATGCGGGTGAAATCCATCGGACCGTCGGCGAACAGGGTCCAGAAGCTGCCCGCCAGCGGCCGGCGCATTTCCAGCTTGTAGCTGCCGGTCTCGAACTCGAACGCCAGGTAGCCGTTGCTCGGCAGGCTGCCGATCAATTCGTTGTTGAGGAAGATCCCCGGCGCCTCGAGTTCCTCGTCCGCCCACTGGCTCCGCGGACGGTAGAGGTAGACGGTGGCGTGGCTGGCATCGGCGCTCGGATGGGCGACGAAGGCCGGTCCGTCCACCGAACCGAAGAACGCGCCGGGCGTGCTGCAGCCGACCAGGCTCGCGACGATCGACAGGGCCAGCGACAGGCTGCGCAGCATGCTCCATCCCTCTTCTTATGGTTATCCGCGCAGCATAACCAGCCGGGTCGGGCCTGCCACCCGTCGAAAGTCCGGTTCTCCGGGAGAACGGCCTCAGGCCGGGCGCGGCACCTTGGCCAGCGCCGGCGTCGGCATCAGCCGGCGCACCAGCCACTTGCGCACCGGCACCACGCCGCGCTCCTGGAACAGTACGCAGAACGCCACTAGCAGGACCAGGAACAGCGGGTAGTAGAGCAGCGACGATGGCAGCGCGGCCGCCGCCTCGGTGCAGGCGCGCCAGTCGTCGAGACAACGCCCCGGCACGGCGATAAGGCGCTCGCTACGGGAGAACAGGGTGAACATCGGCACATGCAGGGCGAACAGCGACAGCGAGGCGGCCCCCAGGCGCGGCGACCAGTGGCGGACGAAAGCGCTCTTCGGGTCGGCGGGCAGCGCGCAAAGGCACACCAGCAGCAACTGGGCCGGCAGCAGCAGGCCGTTGTGCAGCAGGAAGTACCAATGCTTGGCGCCCTGGGTGAACAGGTAGTCGGCCACCAGGAAGGCCGCCACCACCAGCGCCACCAGCGCGGCCAGCAGGCCACGTCCCGGCACCATGCCGCGGTCGCGGTAGCCGCGGAACAACCCGTAGGCCAGGATGCCGCCAAGGAATTCCGGCAGGCGCAGCAACGGATTGCGATGCAGCAGGCCGGTCCAGGGGATCCCGTAGCTCTCGCTGGCCACCACCAGCACCGGCGGGATCAGGTAGACCAGCCAGACCAGCGCCAGCACCTTCCACTTGTGCCGGCTGCGCATCAGCCGCGGGGCGACGAAGGGAAACGCCAGGTAGAAGAACATCAGCGTCGACAGCGACCACAACGGCGCGTTGAAGGTCAGGTAATAGGGATTCCAGGCCTGCAGCAGGAGGATCTGCAGGATGCTGTTGACGAACAGTTCGGTGTTGCTCATCCAGTGCAGGAAGAGTTCCGGGTGGGTGCGGCCGAGCACTTCGTTGGTGTCGTAGATGACGAAGCGCGGGGTGGCCTTGTCCAGCTCGGGACCGATTCCCAGGTGGCTGAGGGCCAGCAACACCAGGATCGACAGCAGCAGGGAGAACAGGTGCAGCGGATAGAGATTGGACAGTCGCTTGGTCCAGAAGCTGCGGGCGCTTTCGCGCAACCGGCCGCTGCGTGCGTAGACATGGGCCAGGAGGAAGCCGGAAAGCACGAAGAAGGTACTGGTGGCGAAGAACCCCAGGCTGGTCAGTTCGTCGAGACCTGGAAACTTCTGCTCTTTCGGATAGGTATGCAGGGTGTGGTACACCACCACGTACAGGCCGAGCAGGAAGCGCAACCATTCCAGTCCGATGAAACGTTCCTTGGAGTCGGGCGTTGCCACGCATCTCTCCTTTGTCATTGTAATGGGCGGTCCGGGGTAGACCCGCAAGCTCCCCGGCAAGTTTCACCGGGCCGGCCAGCGGCTACGAACGGCCGCTCCCTAGCGCCGGCGGTCGAGGAAATTCACCACTACCCGGTCCAGCCAACCCCACAGGCGCTGGTGCAGGCGCATCCACAGGGGTCGCGCGCGCCACATCGCCAGGGTCACCTCGCGGCTGTCGGCGAAGTCCGCCAGCAGGCTCGCCGCCGCCTCATTGGTGAAGTCCGGGTCGAGGGCCTCGAGATTGGCGTCGAGGTTGAAGCGTAGATTCCAATGATCGAAGTTGCAGGAGCCGACGCTCACCCAATCGTCGACCATGACCATCTTCAGGTGCAGGAAGCGCGGCTGGTATTCGTGGATGCGCACGCCGGCGCGCAGCAGGCGCGGGTAGTAGCGCTGCCCGGCATAGCGCACCGGGGCGTGGTCGGTGAGCCGCCCGGCCAGCAGCAGGCGCACCTCCACGCCGCGC
>NZ_SCND01000438.1:0-4411 GCF_005503585.1 Pseudomonas sp. 2VD | reverse complement strand
TCGGCAGCGTCTCCGGCGTGCTGGTCACGCCCTTCGCCGGCGCCTACTGCGCCTCCAAGGCCGCGGTACATGCGCTGAGCGATGCCCTGCGCCTGGAGCTGGCTCCGTTCGGCGTCGAGGTGCTGGAAGTGCAGCCGGGCGCCATCGCCTCGAACTTCGGCGCCAGCGCCAGCCGCGAGATGGACAGCGTGGTCGACGAACGCTCGCCCTGGTGGCCGTTGCGCCGGCAGATCCAGGCGCGCGCCGCGGCATCCCAAGACAATCCCACGCCCGCCGAAGACTTCGCCCGCCAGTTGCTCGCCGCCGTGCAGCGCCGTCCGCGCCCGCCGTTGGTGCGCATCGGCAATGGCAGCCGGGCCCTGCCGGCGCTGGCCCGCTGGCTACCGCGCGGCCTGCTGGAGCGGCTGCTGAAGAAGCGCTTCGGCCTCGACACGCGCCTCTGAAACCGCCAGGAGATACCGCCATGGGCGACCGCCTTGCCGTACCCATCCGTTACTACGCCCTGGCCGGGATCGCCGCGGCGATCCTGCTCAACGTGCTTCTGCGCGGGGTGGTCCGCTTCGGCGGCCTGCCGGCCAGCCTGCTGATCGCCGCGCTGGTCGCCGGCGGCCTGGCCTGGTGGTTCGCCCGCGCGCAGCGGCGCTGGCCGACCTGGGGCGAGCGCTTGCGCCTGGTCGCCCTGTATGGCGGAGTGCTCGGGATCCTTTACCTGCTACTGGTCGGCCTCGCCTCGCTGAAAGGCGATCCCAGCCCGGCGGCACTGCTCATCGTGGTGCTGCACTACCTGTGCTATCCGGCGCTGTTGCTGGTGTTCTTCTCCGGCAGGGTCTATGGATTCTTCCTGCGTGACGGGTGAAGCTGCCTCAACGAATTCTTCACATTCTCTTCAGCTCGGCTTGACCCGCCCTCGCCTAGTGTTGGCCACCCACCGCACGAGGCCGACATGCACCGTTCACCGCTCGCCTGGCTCCGCCTGCTCCTCGCCGCCGTGCTCGGCGCCTTCCTGCTCGGCGGCCCGCTGCATGCCGCCGAGACTGCCGCCCCGCGTTCGCCAGCCTGGGCGCAAGCGGTCGACCCGTCGATCAACCTCTACCGCATGAGCCCCACCCTCTATCGCAGCGCGCTGCCCAACGCACAGAGCGTCGCGCTGCTGCAACGCCTGCAGGTGAAGACGGTGGTCAGCTTCATCAAGGACGACGACCGCGCCTGGCTGGGCCAGGCTCCGGTGCGGGTGGTCAGCCTGCCGACCCACGCCGACCGGGTCGACGACGCCGAGGTGCTCAGCGTCCTCCGCCAGTTGCAAGCCGCCGAGCGCGAAGGCCCGGTACTGATGCACTGCAAGCACGGCAACAACCGCACCGGACTGTTCGCCGCCATGTACCGCATCGTCGTGCAGGGCTGGGACAAGCAGGCCGCGCTGGAGGAAATGCAGCGCGGCGGTTTCGGCGACGAGGACGACATGCGCGACGCCAGCGCCTATGTGCGCGGCGCCGACGTCGACCGCCTGCGCCTGGCGATGGCCAACGGCGAATGCAGCCCGTCGCGCCTCGCCCTCTGCCATGTGCGCGAGTGGATGGCCCAGGCGCTCGACCGGCCGTAAACACGCGCAGGGCCGAAAGGCTTGGTCCCGTCACGCAAGTTTGGCACCCTTGGGACTCGCCGCCGCACGCGGCGGCCCACTTCGACAGCCGCGACGAGACTCCCATGAGCGATGCCCCGACCTCCCCGCGCTTCAGCGCCGCCACCAGCACCCGCCTGCTCGACCATGCGCAACTGGAAGCGCTCTGCGCCGACTATGACGGCTTCCTTCTCGATCTCTGGGGCGTAGTGATGGACGGCGCCGAGGCGTTCCCCGGCGCCCTCGCCTGGCTCGCCCGGCGGCACGCCGAAGGCCGCCCGGTCTGGTTCCTCAGCAACTCGTCCAGCAGCGTGGTGGAAATGAGCGCCGGGCTCGAGCGCCTGGGCATCCAGCGCGACTGGTTCGCCGGCATCACCACCTCCGGCCAGTTGACCATCGACGCCCTGCTGCAAACCGCCGAATACCGGCGTGGCGGCATCTACCTGGCCGGCGTCGGCCTGGCCCAGCAGAGCTGGCCGGCGGAAATCCGCGAGCGCTTCGTCGAGGACATCGCCCAGGCGGCGCTGATCGTCGGCGTCGGCAGCTTTCCCCAGGAAGAACTGGAACAGCGCTTCGCGCCCCTGCGCGGCGCCACCGACCTGCCGTTCCTCTGCGCCAACCCGGACCGCGTGGTGGTTTCCGGCGGCCGCACGGTATACGGCGCGGGCATGCTCGCCGAGCTGTTCAGCGAGGAAGGCGGCCAGGTCAGTTGGTACGGCAAGCCCGACCCGGCGGCCTTCCGCATCGCCCAGCGGCAACTGGAAGCGCGCGGCGCGCGGCACATCCTGTTCGTCGGCGACTCGCTGGTGACCGACGTCCCCGGCGCCCTCGCCGCGCGCATCGATACCCTCTGGCTGGGCGCCACCGGCATCCACCGCGAAGCCCTGGGCGCCGAGTTCAACGGGGCGCTCGACGAGGAACGGGTCAGGTCGCTGCTGCACGGCTATCCGATCCGACCGCACTTTGCCGCGCCAGGGCTGGTCTGACCCCTCAAAGGTCGGAAAAAGGATGCGCGCATGCATTGGCTGGACTACCTGCAATGGCCCGCCATGCTGGTCACGGTGGTGGCCGCCTGGCTGGTGGCGTCGGCGCACCGGCGACGACGCAAGGTCGGCTTCTGGGTGTTCCTCGCCAGCAACCTGCTGTGGATCGCCTGGGGCCTGTACGCCCAGGCCTATGCGCTGATCCTGCTGCAGGTCTGCCTGGCGGCGATGAACCTGCGCGGCACCCATCGCAACGAAGCGCCACAGGACAGCGCCTGATGGCCGCCAACGAAAACGCCCGCCATGACGGCGGGCGCTCGCCTTGCGAAGGCTGCGCTCAGTGCGCCCCCTCGCTTTTCTCCAGCGGCTGGCCGGCGTAGATACGACGCACCAGCGGGCCGATGGAAAGCCCCTGGAGCAGGATCGATACCAGCACCACGATGTAGGTCAGGCTGAGGATCAGGTCGCGCTCCGGCCCCAGCGGCAGGGACAGCGCCAGCGCCACCGAGACGCCGCCGCGCAGCCCGCCCCAGACCAGGATGCGGATGGTGCCCGCCGGTACCTGCCGGTTGGCGCCACGGAAACGGCGCAGGACCAGGATCGCCGGGCCCACCGTGAGCAGGCGCGAGACCAGCACCGCGCCGCCGAGGGCGAAGGCCGCCGCCACGTGCAGCCAGGAGAACGGCAACAGCAGCAGCTCCAGGCCGATCAGGGCGAACAGTAGGGCGTTGAGGATCTCGTCGATCAGCTCCCAGAACTTGTCCACGTAGCGCCGGGTCTCGTCCGACATCGCGTAGTGGCGTCCGTGGTTGCCGATGATCAGCCCGGCCACCACCATCGCGATCGGCGCCGATACGTGCAGGCGCGCGGCCAGCGCGGCGCCGCCGATGACCAGGGCGAGGGTCAGCATGACCTCCACCTGGTACTGGTCGATGCCGCGCATCATCACGAACACGCCGTAGCCGAGCACCGCGCCGAAAAGCACGCCGCCGATGGCTTCCTGGACGAAGAGGATCGCCGTGGCACTGACCGTGGGCGCCTCGCCGAGCTGGAGGATGCCGAGGATGATGGCGAACACCACCACCGCGGTGCCGTCGTTGAACAGCGACTCGCCGACGATGGTGGTCGCCAGCGGTTTCGGCGCGCCGGCGGACTTGAGGATGCCGAGCACGGCAATGGGGTCGGTCGGCGAGATCAGCGCGCCGAACAGCAGGCAGTAGATGAAATCCACCTGCCAGCCGAACAGCGGGAAGGTGTAGTAGGCCAGGCCACCGATGACGAAGGTGGCGATCAGCACCCCGGCGGTGGCCAGCAGGCCGATCGGCCACTTGTAGCTGCGCAGGTCGGAGAGGTCGACGTGCAGTGCGCCGGCGAACAGCAGCGCGGGCAGGAACCAGGTCATCAGCACTTCGGAGAAGTCGATGCGGCGGATGATTTCCTGCATCTCCACCTCGAGGATCGGATAGCCCAGTTCCGACAGCCCCTGGACGATCAGCGAGAACACCAGCGCCGTGGCCATCACGCCGATAGTCGGCGGCAGGCGGATGAAGCGGTAGTTGACGTAGGTGAGCAAGGTGGTCAAGGCAATGAATGCCGCGACGAGATCGAGCATGACGCGGGGTACTCCCTTAGCAGAAGGTAAAACACCTACCCCAAAAGGCCGATCCGTGAACCGTGGGGTGCGAATGTCTGGAAAAGCCCGAGAAAATTTCGGAACCCGCATCATAACCGCAGAAAAGCCCTGGGCGTCGAGCGCACCGATACGGTGCATGGCGCGCCGCCGACGCGGCAACGCCCTTCTCGCCCGCTC